>CAYSVE010000632.1:0-3727 GCA_964434365.1 uncultured Anaerolineaceae bacterium
CGGGATTGGTGCTCGGGTTGGGGTTGTACGCTTACCAAGCAGTGCGGATGCTGCCCGTCGTCGTGACCGTTGGTGTCGTGCTCGCGTTTATCTTCCGGGTGCGCTCGTGGTTAGCGCTTCGGGCATATGTTATGAACTACATTGTGCTGGCGTTTATCGCGTTTGTCGTATTTATTCCGATGTTCGTCTTCTCCATCCAACAGCCGGATCAATTTTGGCTGCGCACAAGCGGGCGCTTGCTCGGCGACGGCGTTATTCAGGAGGAGGACGAGGAGGGACGCATCACGTTGCGTAATGCCACCTTCGGTGAGCGTATGGAGGCCTTTGCAGCGAATTTACCGGTGCTTCGCAGCAACATCGGTAACGTGCTGCTGATGTTCAACTGGAAGGGCGATGTCGCCTGGATCAACAATTCGCCCAATGCCCCTCAGATGGACGCCATCGCCGGATCGTTGTTTATTTTGGGGTTGGCCGCCTGGCTCGCGCGAATGGTCCGTACCCGTGACCCGGCGGATTGGCTGATGCCTGCTGCGTTGTTCCTCATGTTGTTGCCCTCGGCATTGGCGATTGCCTACCCGGTGGAAAACCCATCGGCGACACGAACGAGTGGGGCCTTGCCCATCGCCTATTTGTTTGTGGCGTACCCGGTCGCGTTGATGGGGCGCTCGGTGATGCGATTGCTGCCCCGGCGAAGATTCCTTATCGCCGTACCCGTTGCGATTGCCGGGTTGCTCATCCTTGGAAGCTTTGCCCAGGGTTCGGTGACGTATTTCGTCGGTTTTCGCGAGCAGTACCTGCTTTCGTCGTTGCCGCACCGGCAGGGCGGTGCCGATTTGCGGGCCTTCAACAACGAAATGGGCACCGATGGCAACGCCTTTATGATCGGCCATCCTTTCTGGTGGGACCATCGCGCACTTGGCTTGGAAGCAAACTACCCCGATTGGCCACATGGCATCGTGAGTGTAGACGATGTGCCGGGCTTTCTGCGAGATGCTGCCAACCGTACCGACCGCTACCGGTTCGACCCGAACCGGGATATTCTGTTTTTCCACGCCACCGAGGACGACGACACGGCTTTGCAACTGCGGTTGTGGTTCCCCGATGGACAAACGCGCTTTGTCCCCATTGACGAACAGCGCAGAAGCTATACCCTATACCGGGTACCCGCGTTGGGGGCCAGCAACTTCGAGGATTTTGCGGCTGCCAACGTTGAGGAGTAAGACCACCGTGTGTGTATATTGGGCAACTCGCTAGCGTGATAACGGATCCGATGCAGGCGAATTCAACAAAACCGAAATGGCTCATACCGCTGTTGATGGCAGTGATTCTGCTCATCGGTGGCTATTATCGCTTTGTAGGGCTTAATTGGGATGACTACACCCATCTGCACCCGGACGAGCGCTTTTTGACGCAGGTGCTCGCTGCGCTGGATGGCGAGCTTAGCTACGCGCTGGCTCCGGCATCCGACCCCGTTTCGCAGGAGCGGTACAATTTCTGCCTGTCGCGTTACCCGAACACCAACGGGCGTGGCGGCTACTTCGACGCAAAATGCTCCACGTTAAACCCTAACAATATCGGTTTTGGCCTTTACGTGTATGGTACGCTGCCGCTGTTTATCGCCAATGTCGCGAGCGACGCCTACAGTGAACTCGCTTGGCGCATCCCACTTTGGTGGCAAGACCTACGCGGCATGGAACCAGATACCACGCGTTTGATGGTCGATGCGAGTGTGTGGCAGGGCTATTTCGGTGGGCACATCGTGTGGCGCGCACTCAACGGCATGGCGGATTTGTGGACTGTGCTGTTGTTGTTTTTCATCGGGCGGCGGATGCACAATCACTGGGTGGGTCTTGTTGCGGCTGCGCTTTACGCAGCATCGCCGCTAGCGATCCAAATTGCGCACTTTGCGACGGTCAACAGTATGGCGACGTTCTTCGCGACGCTGTGCATGTACTTTGCACTTCGTGTGCAGGATGAGGGCCGCTGGCGCGATTACATTATGTTTGGGGTGGTATTGGCTGCTGCGGTTGCCAGCAGAATCAACCTCGCGCCCATTGCGGGTATCGTTGCTCTTGCTGCGTTAGTGCGCCTGCTCCCTACACTGGATCAACGGTTGGCTTGGGGTGAGCGCGAGCGCGTGCTGTCGCAAAACGTCATCGGCGTTGTCATTGCTGCTGTCGTGTCGATCATCGGCTTTCGGCTATTTCAGCCCTATGCGTTCACGGGGCCGGGCTTCTTCGGCTTGCTACCGAACAGCGAATGGCTTGCAAACATCAGCGAGGCACAAACTCTCGTCAGTGGCGCGGCGGAGTCTCCGCCGAACTGGCAGTGGATCAGCCGGACGGCGTATTTGTTCCCTGCGACGAACATGGTGCTGTGGGGCATGGGGGTTGCCTTCGGCCTGACGGCATTCGTCGCGTGGGTGTGGGCCGCTATACGGCTGGTAAGTGCCCGAGACAATGCGCTGCGCAATCTGCTGCCCGTCGTGTGGATATTCATCTATTACGCATGGATCGGTGACCTGTGGGTGATGACCATGCGGTACTATCTGCCGCTGTATCCGTTGTTTGCGTTGCTAGCCGCGTGGTGTTTGGTCTCGCTGGTGCAGGGCGCGTTGCGTCCATCGTCGAGTGCGTTGCGGCGGAACGCGGTTATCGGGTTGACGGTTTTTGTCATCGGCTTCACCCATGTATGGGCATTGATGTTTACGAACATCTACCGCAATCAGTTGACGCGTGTGCAGGCTAGCCACTATGTGTGGGAGCAAATTCCCGGCGACTTTTCGATGGAAATCGAAGGTGCACCCGACGGGACGCCCCTCGTCAACATTGCGCTGCGCAACCGCCTTGGCACCGATGCCGAGATCGACACGCAAGCCACGCTCCTCGATATTGCAGGTGAATATGTACGCGAGTTCGTCGCCCCTGCGGACGGCACGATCACGTCGGTGACGGTGCCGCATCTCGGTGAACTTGTTGCCGATGATGAAGAGGAGTCGGTGCGGGTGTGGATCACCACCAAAGAGGCCGATGGTCTGCTAACCCAGGGGACGCTGACAGGCAACTTCTCGCGCGATAAACACGTCATCGGTGACACATACGAGATCGAATTCGAAATTCCGATCACCATCGAAGCGGGCGAGCGTTACGTCTTCAATGCCTCGGTGGAAAGTGAAGACTCGCTCCTGATCTCAGGGGCCATCGTCAGCCACGAAGGCGACTGGGACGACCCGGTCCCGACGATCGTTTGTACCATGCCACAGGGTATCACGCTTGCCGATAGTCCGCCGCCGGGCCTCAATACGGTGCGCGATTGTTCTGCGCGTAACGCCTGGGATACACTCATCAACGGCTATGGGCTAAACATGGCCTATGAGGATGTGGACTTCAAACGGGACCACCTGAAGCTAGCACTCGGCAACTCCGATTACATCATCATCAGCAGTAACCGCTTCTACGATTCGTTGTCTCGCATCGAAGCACGTTGGCCGATGAGCAATGCCTACTACGATGCCCTGTTCAGTGGTGAACTCGGCTTCGAACTGGAACGCGTCTTCGATGAGAGCTTCGAGCTAGGTCCGCTACGTGTGCGCGACCAACATTTGCCCCACTACGATGCGCCCGCATGGTTTAATCGCCTGGAAGCCGAAGAGGCCTTCCACGTCTACGATCACCCGGAGGAGAATGTTTTACGCAAAACAGAGGACAAATCCGACGCGCTTGTTGCG
>CAYSVE010000633.1:0-3715 GCA_964434365.1 uncultured Anaerolineaceae bacterium
CGCCATGTTTCGTCAGCAGGTGTGCGCCATTCCGCCAGGCGATGTGGCTGCCCGGTCGCGAGCGCGATGAACTGCTCCATAAAGCTGTCGCTATCGAAGCGCAAGATTTCTGGCTGGCGAAATGCGCCGTTGCTCGCGGCGTTGAGTTCCCAGAACGGTGCCGATGTCACCCACTGCACCGGCGGTTCGGTGATGATGCGGCGGAACGCTACCATATGTTGCCTGCCCCCGGTGTATATGTGGCACTTACGGTGGTGTTGGTGATGTTCGTTTGCGATTGCACCACCCCGCTAAAGGTGCTCATGCCACTGTTGACACTGACAAGGCCAGTCGAAATTTCGGCCATAGCCCCGGCAGATACTGTGAACTTTGCCGGGGTGTTGATGGTAATGCCCGAGGCATCCATCGTGAGTTGGTTACCGTTGGAATCGCTCATGGAGATGCTCGCCGGGGTGTCCTCACAGCGGATGCGCTGACCGCCCGGTGTTTCGATGGTAAAGCGCACCGCGCCGTCGCTGTCATCGAAGGTGATGGTGATGCCGCTGCGCGATGTGATGGAGCGGATGTTGTTGTTGCTATCCATCGTTTCTGGTGGAATATCCTGTCCGTTCCACATCGCGCCAGTCACCACCGGGTGACGGGGGTCGCCACCGAGGAAGGACACCAGCACCTCATCGCCGGGCTCCGGTATAAACCACGTACCGCGGTTGTTGCCTGCCATCATCGTAGCGAGGCGTGCCCAAACCGCGTAGGCGTTGCCATCCGGGTCGGTTGTCCACGGAAGTTCGACCTGCACGCGCCCCAGGCCATCGGGGTCTTGCTCATCGATGACGAGGCCCACGTACACGCCAAAGAAATGCCCCCCCCGCCCGCCCGGCGGGAGTGAGGACATCCATGTATCGAAGGGTGGATTGCCGTTTGGTGGCGTCATGTTGTGTCTCCTCCTCGCTTAAACCGGGCGAATGCCGGGGCGTTCGACCACAAATTCGGTCATGTAGCCGCCATCAATCTGTCGTGTGAAAATGTGGCGCGCCTCCTCAACCGTGTACACCCCGCTGAACAAATCGCCCAACCCGCGTAGTTCGACGCGCCGCCCTACCCGCAGGCGAGCATCGCCGCGCGCACTCCCGTGCCCCACCACGAAACGCCGTGCCTGCTGCCGAAACGCGGCCTCAGCAAGCGACTGCACTTCCTGGTCGGTGCCGGGCATCTGCCGCGCGATGCGGTCCACTTGTTCGCTGAAGGCGCGCCGTAGGATGCTCGCACCGCTGTCATCATCGCCAAGTTCCGACCCCAGGCTGCGGTCGGTGGCCTCATGCTCGATAGTAGTTTTGCCGCCGACATCCCAACCGCTCACGACGACGCTGGTGTACTGGTTGGCGAGGTCCGCCAACACTTCGAATTCCAGCAGGCCCACACCCAATCGCAGAAAATACTCATCGCTGTCGGCGATGCGACGGTCGCGCGCCTGCACATATAGGGTACCCTCGTCGGTCCACACATCGGCGTCGAGGCGACGCGCGCGGTCGCGTATAAAGGCGAGGTCGCTCTGGTTGATCTGCGCGATCACGCGCTGCTGCTCAACGGGCACATCAATGTCGGCGCGCAGGTTGTGCTCTTGGGCAATGTCGTTGAACACGTCGGCATCGCTCATGTCCTCGAAGCTGCGCGTACGGCGGGCCTTGCGGAAATTCATCAGGGCGTCTTCGGCAAGCACGGTAAGGGTCGGTGGTTGATTGTTGCTATATTGCGCCTCCAGGCCGTTGATGAAGCCGGAGAATATTTGCGCGTCCTCGCTGCCGGCCCCCATCGACACGCTAATTTCACGGCCAAAATCCAGTAGCCGACGGTCGAGGTATTGATAATCTGGTGCGCCGTCGCTTGTGCCGCCCCAGTTGCCGAAGCGCGCCTCGCAGCGATACAAACCCTCGACTGTCTCCTCGACGAGTAGGTCGAGCAAGGCAGCATCGAGCACAGTTTGCGATTCACCGTCGATTTTGATGACGGCATCGGCACTGACGACGCCGGTTGGATAACTTAGCTCTACCATCAATGTACTCGTGTTTTGCCTAACGGGCCTGCAAACGGTGCTTACGCTGCATGAACTTGCGCGTCACACGGTGAATATCGGCAGGGCGCGGCCCAAGCTGGGGGCGTGGCTGCTGCGATGTCTTCGTGATTTTGTCCGGGGCAGGTGGTGGCGTAATGACCTCGAACTCGTTGATGATGATGGGCATGAGACGTTCCTTTCGTCGGGAAAACGGCTGGCTCGCTAGGTATTAAATGAAATACGTTCTTGTGCAGATGCCGCTGCCACCGGCGATAACCCTCCGCTGGCCGTTACACCGAAGTTGGCAGATGCACCGCTCGACGCGCTCGCGCTTGCACCGCAGCCCGCCGAGCCACTCGCGCTGAAGCCTGCCGAAGCGCTTGCGCCCGCGCTGACACCGAAACTGCCCGAGACACCACCGGACACGCCCGCGCTGAAACCAGCCTGTGCCGACGCCGACGCGCTCATATTGATGAGTGCACCTGCCGACAGATTGCGCGGATTTTCGATGCCGTTTGCCGCCGCGATGTTCTTCCACTTGTCGCCGCCCATCGATTGGAGATTGTCGCCCGCCTGCGCGGGGCTGAAGGGTGTCGTCCCGGCTTGCCCCGGGTCGGCTTTGCTCTGGTCGCCGGGTGCAAAGTTGATGCCCTGCTGGCTTAGGCTCACCGAGACGCTTGCTCGTAGCGGCACCCCCTCCTCCGACCACAGTTCGAGCGTCTCTTCCATCGACTCCATAATCCCTTCGAACAAAAATCGTCCCCACACGAAGCGCACCCCCGGCGGTACATATTTCGTTTCGCCCTCGCTGTTCTCGGTTTCCTCCGGGCGAATGAACATGTTCAGCTTTTCGGTCATGGCGCGCACATCGACGTACGTGTCGGTTCCGCTCGTGCCGTCAGAATCTGCGCCTGCATCTTCCTTCGAGGTGCGGATGGGCATCGAGACATCCAACACGAGTTCCACGCTCATTTTGGTGCTGCCGCGCCCCACATATTGTGTCGCCGCGCCCTGGCCCTGATCGCCGGTTTGTACCTGATTGCTGTACGAGACGCGCAACGAGGCCGGGTTGAACTGCACGACGAAGCTGACGCCGTCGCTTTTTACCTGCGGCCTATCGTCGACCCATTCGATTTGTTCGAAGTAGGCCTTGGCTAACTTTCGCTGCGAGTCGATGATAATGTCGGGCATTGTCCGGTTTTCCTGCTTACGGTAATTCCATATCGAAGGATGCGTACACTAGCGTCATTTCCTCGATGGCGATGCCACCGTCACCGGCATTCAGCGATGGCGCGCGGATTTTGGTCGGTAGGCAGTCGTAGGCTTTGTAGAGCACATTCACCTTGCGCTCGGTCGTGCCGATTTCGCTGGCCTGCATCGCAATGTGGGCCGTGTAGCGCGTGCCACGCCCTTCCACCGTCATTACCTGCTGAAACCACTTCCACAGGCTCGTGTCGCTTGTCATCCCCCGCCGAAACGTCAACGCCGAATAGGTGAATGGCCCCGCGAGGTGAATCTGGCGGGTGTTGTTGCCACCCTCCTGGAACGTCTTCACGTCCATGTTGATTTCCAGGCCATCGACCTCGGAAAAAGCAGCCTCGGCGAGGCGTTCTCCGCCATCGCCCTGTTGATAAAACTCCACCCGAAAGTTGAACGCGGTAAACG
>CAYSVE010000634.1:0-3712 GCA_964434365.1 uncultured Anaerolineaceae bacterium
GTCCGCGTGCGAATCATCGATTCCAACATTTTCGGGAACTGCTGAAGCGCGAGGTGCACCCCCTGCTGCAACATCTGCGAATCGGCCCGAACAAATCGTTGCCACTCGGCAGCTAATTCGATCGTGATTGGATCACCGTCCAGCGCGTTTTCGACCACATAGAAAAGCGCGGCGCTATTCGCACCGGTTTCGCGAGCCGGGCGCGACATCGTATACAGCAGTTCATTTTCGGTTGTGGCGGTGGTTAGCGCTCTTGTGAGGGCAAACAACGCACTCGACTGTCGTTCGAGAATCTTCTGCCGGGTGATCTCGCGCACCGCCCCTTCATAATAGGCTGGCTTGCCATTTTGGTCGCGCATAAGGCGGGCATTTTCGGCAATCCAGATCACCCGCCCATCGCGACGGTATACCTCCGCCTCGAAGTTCGTGACCTCATCATGCTTGCAAAGCGCGGTATAAAACTCTTTGTATGTGTTGGGGTCTACAAACAACTGCTGGCCGATACTTTTGACCTCGTCCATGAGGGCGTTGGGGGTATCGAAACCGAACATCTGGGCCAGCGCAGGGTTTGCGCTCACAAAATTTCCCGCCCCTTGCAACGACGCCTGGAAAATACCCTCGGCAGAATTATTGAAGATGCCCTCGTATTTTTCGCGGGCAAGGTCGACGGCCTGAGCCGACTCGCGCAATTGGTAGATGATGCGCGTGGCAATCGTAATGACGACGATCACGGCGTACAACGTCAACCCCTGCTGGAAGGCCTGCTCGCGAGAAACGGCCTGTAGATAGGCCGTGTTGTACATCGTATTCAGGTTTTCGCTGCTGCTGAGGGTGGGCACTGCTAACATTTCCGAGAGCAGGCTATCGGCTAGCGGTTTGCGCTCGACAATGATCTCGGCGTGGTTGATAACGGTGACTATGTCGGACCCAACGCGCAATTCTGGGAACGCGTTACTGTTGGCACGCAACGTCGCAATATCTTCGTCGATACGCGGTATAAGGCTATCGTTGCCCGTTTGGTCGAAGACAAGCACATTTTGCGCCAAACGATTAAGCGCAGTTCGCAACTCCTGTGCAACGCCCTCATCGACACTGCTGCTTGTCAGCTCGGTTACAAGCAAAGGAAAGAACACGCGAGAGTTGTTGAGCACCGCATGTTGCGAGGAGAAGCGGTTCAGCAATTCCCCTTTCTGCTCGAAGCGGGCCTCGGTCTCATCCAAGGCACGTGCGACTTCGTTGCGAGCGGCCACTGGCACATACGCGGGAACATTTGCGAAATCCACCTGCAAAGCCTCGATTGCCCGGATGTGTTGCTGCGGTGCATCGTAGTACTCCAACAAACCCAACCGAATTTGCAAGATGCTCTCGTTCAGCTTTGCGTCGGTGGCTTCTAGCAAGCGAAGGTTTTGCGCATAGGCGTCGTGCCGATTATCGTCGATGCGTTGCGACTGAATCAGCAAGAAGAAGAAGAGGAGAACACCACCGGCTGTAATGATGAGATCGAAGATGCGCAAAGGCTTCATGTTGAACTCGGGTTTAACTCCGGATGCTCTCCGGTCAGGGTATTCAGGAACCGCACAATCAGGGAAATTTCAGCGTCGGCCAGGTTGCGGCCCAACTGATAGTAGCCCATCGTCTCAACCGCTTGTTCGAGTGTTTCGGCAGCCCCATCGTGGAAGTAGGGCGCGGTAAGTGCGACATTCCGTAGGCTTGGCACCTTGAAGACATACCTATCTTCCTCGAGGCCGGTCACGTTGTAGAGTCCGTAGTCGGCTTCGGTGATATCCCCTCGGTCAGCAAAGTAGTCAGCCATGATGCCAAATCGCTGATAGATGTTGCCACCCACATTGACGCCCTGGTGACAGGACGCACAACCATAGTTGCGGAACAGGTTGTATCCTGCAATTTCGTCGGCACTCAGTGCGAGGGTATCGCCACGCAGATACCGATCGAAGCGCGAGTTCGGTGTCGTCAGAGAGCGCTGAAATTCCGCAAGCACGTCCTTCACGTTATCGACGGTGATACCATCTGCGTAGATTCGATTAAAGGCTGCCGGGTAATGATCTGTCGCGCCAAGTTTTTCTAACACCTCGCCCCAGCTAGACCCCATCTCATTGGGGTTGTTGATGGGGCCATCCATCTGATCTTCAAGGCTTTCTGCGCGGCCATCCCAGAATTGGCGAAAGTTAAACCGACTATTGTAAACCGATGGGGCGTTCACACGCCCTTGCGCGCCATTAATGCCTTGCGATGTGCGTAACCCGTCGGCACCACCTGTTGCGAGTTGGTGACACGTTGCGCAGGAAATTGTGCCATCCCCAGACAAAATCGGATCGCTAAATATCTGCTGGCCAAGGGCCACTTTCTCTTCATCTACAAGTATCGCAAGCGGAATCGGTTGTATCGGCGCTTCAACGGCTTCGACTGGAAGGTATGCTGGGATGTGGACGACAGGTTCGGGTTGATGTGTTGTCGCAGAAAATACAATACCCCCAGCAAGCAGTGAAGCCAGAGCGGTACACAACAAGAGCAGGCTCCACCCATAATGGGTGAAAATGTGTTTCATCGTTTTGCCTCTGCCAGCGCTTTGCAATTCTTTGGTTTATGCCTACTTTGGGGTAGGTTATTGTCTAAAGTAAGCGGAATTTTACCCAAGCTAAAACCTCATGGTGATTTTGAGCTGACTCGCGTGCAAGTTTACCATTGCAAATTGTGGAATGGCAAAGTGATGGATAGCTGAATAGTTGGTATCGACATCGCTGTTGTTGGGCATATTATCGACGAACGAGCAGGGTATACGCTACTGAAAGTACATTTCCAGCTTTGCTATAACAGTCTCGATCCGAAACGGTTTCCCGATGTAGTCCAATGCACCTACTTCGCGGGTTCGGTTGGCATCGAGGGGGGCACCCATAGCACTCATGAAAATGATCGGCACTGTTTTCAATGTAGCGGAGGCCTTGAAGTAGCGACATACTTCATATCCATCCATGCCGGGTAGGTCAATATCCAAGAGAACGAGATCGGGCAAACTGGCTTCAGCGGCCCGGATAGCCTGTTCCCCGGTTTGTACCGGTCGCACAGAGTAACCGACTTCTGATAAGGTAGCGACCATGAGTTTGAGGTTCGCAATCGTATCATCCACAACCATAACATGGGCACTGTGGTGCTCTTGAGATGAGGCCGATGGGTGAGCCGAGGTCATCATGCACATACATTCCATAATCAACAACCGTTATCGCATGAAGCATAGCAATAGCATGTCCCCCCCGGTGTCCTTAGCATCGTCCTCAGTCACTATTTACTTTGGATATATCTAAAGCTGACCTTGACGTTATGCAGGTTGGCTGATAACATTTCTCACAGTAAGGCCCCATCGTCTAGCGGTCTAGGACGTCGCCCTTTCAAGGCGAAAACACGGGTTCGAGTCCCGTTGGGGTCATGAAACGATACGTCGCTTGAACAGCGGCGTTTTTCGTCCTCGGTAAGTTCATCCCAATACACCTGCGCTCGTACGACAATGAACGGTTCGGCCCAAGCCTTTACGCGGAAGTCGACGATACACTCTGTTTCGAGGTCGAAGGTGATGGCATCGAACAACGAGTGAGCCAGCGCCTTGCGGTCTTCCGCGTCACTCATCTCCCAAACATCACGTAGTTGCTCAATCGTGTTCACACACGCGGTATAGTCGGCGATCACCCGCTGCCGGTCG
>CAYSVE010000635.1:0-3711 GCA_964434365.1 uncultured Anaerolineaceae bacterium
ACGGTGTACTGGCCTACACCGCCGACGATGCCGTGACATTACCGGCACTTTACGATACGGTCATTATCACCGCCGAAGAGAGCATCGGCGATGAACCCGCAGGTGACGTCGTGTACAGCGGTGGTGTACCGACTGCCCTCGTGAATGGGTTGGCGAATATTCTTGTCGCGTCGGAAAACGGCATCGGGGGCGATAGCCTACTCGCGAGCGCCCGGGCCGAAACCGCAGCGGCGCTACAGCATGCGGGCCTCGCCGCCGATGCGTCCAACGTGGGCGGCATGCACCTCCACGCAGAACACACGATAAACATTATCAACGGCACCGAAGAGGACTTCAACGGCGACGGACGCGGCCAGAACCCGGGCCGGGGGGTGGGCGTGCTGCCGCTGCTCGAATGGATCGAGGAAGAGATCAACACCTTCACGACCGATGCGCCGCAGTCCATCCAGGCACAGGCGGAACTCATGCGCGTGTGCGTCGTGAATGCCCGCCAGCGTGCCGAGCGTGTCATCGAATTCGAGCAGGCGTTGCTTGCCTCAGACAACGTCGAGGCGAGTGAGAGCGATGCGGGCGAAGCCAGCGAGGTCGCGGAGGCCATCGCTGCTGGCCTCGACTTCAACGACAATGGGCAGGTAGAGCCATTCGAGGGTGAGTGTGGCCTGGATCAAATCGATGAGTTTGGGGTGCTCGTGGGCAACATGACGCTTGTGGAAGGCGATGTTGCCGACGTCGAAGAGGACACCGCCAGCTAATGCGAACCCGCCTTGTGTCCTTCGCTGCCCTACTCCTGCTCACTGCTTGCGGCACGACGGCATCGCCCACGCCTGTTGCGGGGGATGCGCGTCTTCAGCCAACGGTTCCACCTCCGGCGTATGTCGAGCCGTTTCAGCCAATTACCCTGGAGAATATTTCATCGCTTCGGTTTCTTGGTCGGTTAGATGCGCCATCGGCCCCGACGACCGTGTTCACGGGGGCTATTTCGCTCGATGGTGTACGCCTTGCTGGGTTGAACAACGACTTGCTTGTTGGCTGGGATCTCCTCACGGGTGAGGTTGTTTTCGCCACATCCCGCCTCGAGGCTGATATGGTCTTCTTCTCGGCAGATAAAAGTGAGGTATATACCCTCACCCCCGATGGCACCGCCCGTGTATACGAAGGTGAGCAGGGCCGCACGCAGGATGACTTCAGCGTGAGCGATGAATTCGGTGGGCTGTCGTCATTTCACCCGTTACGCGGTTTACTCGCGGTGCTCGGCGGGGCCAATAACCTCCGTATATGGGACATGCTGGAACGGCGTGCCCTGGGCACATTCCGTGTGGGTGAAGCAGCACGTGTGACGCAAATCGCCTTCTCGACAAGCGGTGACCTTGTGGCCGTCGCGGGTGAGGATGAGACAGTCGAATTATGGGACTGGGGAGCACAAGAAATCGTGGCGACCCTGGTAGACCCTGACACTGCAACAATCGGCAAGCTCGTCTTTTCGCCAGACGACACGCAAATCGCCGTTGGTACAACACAGAACATCATGGTGTGGGACACCGCCACCGCTGAGTTACTTTACACCCTGCAAACTGGCGAAGGCGGCATCAGCAGCACCCTGTTATACACGCCCGATGGTCGCTATATCGTTAACAGTGGTGCACCGCAAACCGCGAACGTGTGGAACGCCGATACGGGTACTATCGCCGCAACGTTGCCGGGTGTGGGGCAAACCCGCACGGGCATCGCCGCCTCGCCGAGCGGCGATTTGCTGTTGTCGTCGGTCTTCGAAGGCCCAGTTACGGTGTGGAACCTGCAAAGCATCACCGAGACCGAGCTTGGCCGCGCAGACCTCGATGTGAATGTGGACATCATCGGCGTAGACTGGACCGAGGACGGACGCACGCTGGTGTTATATGGTGCGCGCGGCTCCGTTTACATTTGGGGCATCGGGGAGGGCGACTAGGCCCTCCCACAGATAATTACTCAGCTTCTTCGGTTTTGGCTTCGGCTTCGGCAGCCTGCTCTGCTTCGATTTCGGCCTTCGTCTTGGGCTTCCACACTTCCTTCGCAATATCGATGAACAACTGCCCGTTGAGGTGATCGATCTCGTGCTGGAACACGCGCGCGAGCCACCCGCTCGCCTTGATGCGCTGATCCTTGCCGTGGCGGTCCTGCCCTTTGATGGTGATCGCTGCGCTCCGGTCGACACTGCCGAAGTACCCCGGTATCGACAGGCACGCTTCCACGCCTTCGACCACTTCCTTGCTGTTCTTCACGATTTCCGGGTTCGCGACCACGTAGAGCACCCCGGCGTCGTCGCCATATTCCTCTTTGCTGGTCTCGTCATCGGGTAAGCGCACGACGATCACACGCTGGCTGACGCCGATTTGCGGCGCAGCCAGGCCGACACCAGGCGCATCGAGCATCGTGTCGATCATGTCGTCGACCAATTTCTGGAACTTATCACCGAAGTCCGTCACCTTGATGGCCCGCTTGCGCAGCACCGGGTCATTCAGGGGTACGATTTGTCTTACTGCCATTCCACGGTCCTTGTTTGTCTAGTCGTCCGTCAACATACGGGTATTCTACCACGGCCCTAGAAGCGGCGACGGGGCGTGCGCGGGGGCCGCTGCCCATCGCGAACGTAGCCGGGTTGTACACCCTGCGAGGGGGGTGGGTCCTCTGGCACGCGTGCCCCTGCACTCGATGGCCCCGCGCTGCTCCCGTCCTGCTCAGATTGCACTTCGTTATACACCGACAGATACTCCGTGATGGCTTCACGCTGCGCCGCCCGTTCGGCATCCTGGGCAATTTGTTTGGCACGCGCCTGCCGCCGAGAGATTTCCGCCTGTACCTCGTGTGGACGGTGCACCGCCCGGAACATCTTCGCGTTGCTTAGCCCCTCGCCCACCAGCGAAATGCTGACGTCGCCTCGGTTGAAGAGCACATTCAGCGGGCCACTAACCTCCGAGGAGACGTTATCGACCTGCCGCAGCAAAATCTGCTCGACTTCGTTTTGCAGCCACAGCGGGCGACGATGAATGATCGTCACGGTATCGTTGCTGACGACGTACATATCGTTGCGCCAATCCCAATCGGCCCAGTAGAACCACAACGTGCCGATGAGTACCACGAAAACGCCCATCGTCATCTCGACGGTGCGGAGCATCGCCGAGGGCGCGGCAAACAACCCAAACAAGAAGATGCTGATACCGCCAAGTAAAAACACCGAGGGGGCGATGACATGTTGCGCCCACACCGTCAGGTGCTTGCGATAGACTGTGTCGCCATCCTTGTTTGTGAAGCGCATCGCCAACACCGACAACTCCTGCGGCCTCGATGCGAGCGTATCCGGCTCGTGACGTTGTGCCGCTGTCGCCCTGCGTGGGCCGTCCTCATCAGCATCGAGGCCAAGCGACTTCTCGATTTCTGCACGAATCGCATTTCGGTTTGCGCCCTCGAAGTTTTGCAGGCTACGCTCGCGGGGGGTGAAGAAGGGGATCGCGACCTTGTCGAGCAGCGCGGGCGGGAGCCCGGGGCCGGCGGCGCTCAGCTCGGCGATGACGGCGGGGAGCTTCTCGCCGTCCCGGGCGCCCATGCGTGCCTTCACGACGGTCTGCACGTGCAGGTTCGCCGGCTGGGTCTGGTCGAGCTCGTCGATCTTGATCGACTCCCGTGCGGTGGCGAGCTCGCCGTGGGCGCGGCCGTGGCCCCACTCGGGATGCAGGT
>CAYSVE010000636.1:0-3708 GCA_964434365.1 uncultured Anaerolineaceae bacterium
GTAACCACCGGAAGATGTCCTCCATTGGCGGTAACGATTGGTCTTCGGCCCGGTCGGGCAGGCTTACCGTACTCAGTGGGTGGTAACTCATCATGAGTAGCAAGGCAACCATACCGTATGTCGCCGAGCGCGGTATATTCGCGATTGTCCACCCCGCTAACCACGCCATCGGGAAGATCGCCCACCACGAGTGGCGTGTGCCGATCATCCCCAAAACCTGGCCCAGCGTCGCGGCAATTAGTGGCCCGAGAATCGCGATACTCAGCAGTGCCCACACCGTGCGCGGCACGCGCTGCCGATGGATGACCAGCACCGGGGGTAGCAGCGCGGCGAGCGCCACCCACACCCAAAACGCACCCCCGGTGTAGTCGAATAACAGGGTGAGCGGGTTAACCCATGCCGCCGCCACCGATGTTGCGGAATCGGCTGTGGTCTGTGCCGACCCTCGGCGAGCAAGGAGCGGCACGATGTACGTTGCCAGCCGAATCGCCTGGGGCAACACCAGTACCGCGAACACGATACCCGGTCGCCACCAGCGCAAACTACGACGCACGGGGTATGCGATGAGCGTGTATACCAGCAGCATAAGGTACCCGACGGCGATGGTGTACGTCGTGTAGAACATCGTCGCCAGCGCGACAGCTAGCAAAATGGCGTTTCGCCAGCGGGGTTGCTCGTCATCGAAGTAGCGAAGCATCAACCCGAAAGCGAACGGATACACCGCCATCGCCATAATGTATCCGCGGACGTTGGTACTGTACGAGAGCGCAATACCCAGCGATCCGTAGGCGGCGACGCTCGTCAAAGCCGCTGTGCGTTGCCGAAATAACTGCCGGGCCGCCCGATAGACACCCGCCAAAACCAATGTGAACAGCAAAATCGACGAATAGCGAATAATGATGGGATGGAAACCTGCCACCAAGCGGTAACCGGCTAACGTCAGGTAGTAAAGGGGGGGCCAATCGGCCGGTTGCCAGTTGATGATTTGCCACACTGGCCCAAACGTACGCGAAATGGAGCGCACCTCGTCGTGGTCCATGCGAACATCGCCGATAAGCGTAAGGCGATTGGCAACGATCAGGCCGAGGATAAGTGCAGCGAGCAGGATTTGGCGTGCATTTGGGGTGGATGTTCTCATGCGAGTTTCGGTTCGATTGCCCTTAACCCCGCAATGGTAGGCCCACCGCCGCCTTACGCACAGGCCAAATCTCGACTGTGTGAGTTGATTTCCGTTTTCCTGTGAGAGGGATTGCCCCCGGCAACGTTACCGGGGGAATGCTGAGGTTGCTTACTCGGCGTACGGATGATCGCCCGCGTCGTCTTCGGAGTATTCTTCGACGTACGGCTGCTGAATTTGCATGTAGTCCGATGTTGCGTCGATATGCCGCTCGAAGACCAATTCTCCGTCCACCTCGTCGATGACGATGAGGTCGCCGTTGTGGAAGTCGCCAGAGAGCAGGCGGGTGCTCAGCGGGTTCTCGATGTAGCGTTGCAGCGCGCGGCGTAACGGACGCGCCCCGAACTGCGGGTCGTAGCCCTTGTGGGCCAGGTACAGCCGAGCCGGTTCGGTCAGGTGCACGCTGATGCCGAAGTCTGTGAGGCGACCCAGAATGTTGCGCATCTGCAAGTCTACCATGTTCTCGACCTGCTGCTGCGTAAGCGGCTCGAAGATGATCACTTCGTCGATGCGGTTGAGGAACTCTGGCCGGAAGGTGTCGCGCATGGCCTTCTCGATCTTCTGATGATCGGCGATGGCCGCCTCATCGCTGCCGACGAAGCCTAACGCGCCGCCACGTTTCGCGAACTCGGTGCCGAGGTTGCTCGTCATGATGACGAGCGTATTGCGGAAATCCACGACGCGACCCTGACCGTCGGTCAAGCGCCCGTCCTCGAGCAGTTGCAGCAGCGTATTCCAGATTTCCGGGTGGGCCTTTTCGATCTCGTCGAACAGCACCACGCGGTACGGGCGACGGCGAACCTGCTCGGTAAGCTGCCCACCCTCTTCGTAGCCCACGTAGCCTGGTGGCGCGCCGAACAGGCGGCTGGCCGTGTGCTGCTCGCGATACTCGCTCATATCGACGCGGATGAGTGCGTCCTCATCATCGAACATGAATTCGGCAAGGGCCTTCGCCAGTTCCGTTTTGCCGACGCCGCTGCTGCCCAAAAAGATGAACGAGCCGATGGGGCGGCGGGGGTCCTTGAGGCCACTGCGGGCGCGGCGAATCGCATCGCTGATGGCAGCGACAGCCTTTTCCTGGCCGATGATGCGATGGTGCAGCGCTTCTTCCATGCGCAGGAGCTTTTCGCTCTCGGTCTCCAACATCTGGTTGACCGGGATACCCGTCCACTGTGCGACGACGCCCGCGATGTCATCCGGCCCGACGACCTCATCGAGGGTGTGCTCTTGCTTCCACTGCTGGCGAGCCTGCTCGTAATCCGTCTCGATTTGCAGGCGTTGCATCTTAAATTCGGCAGCGCGCTCGTACTCGCGGGCCATACCGGCGGCCTCTTCGTTGGCTGTCAACCGGCTGATCTCGTCCTGCATCGCCTTGAGTTCGGGCGGCTGAGAGTACAGCGCCACGCGGAGCTTGGCCGCAGCCTCGTCTAACAGGTCAATGGCCTTATCCGGTAGCTTGCGGTCGGTCACATAGCGGTCGCTGAGGCGCGCCGCTGCGACAATGGCGTCGTCGCTGATATGCACCTTGTGATGTGCCTCGTAGCGGTCTCGCAGGCCGTATAGCATTTCGATGGTATCGTCGACATTTGGCTCCTCGACGAACACAGGCGCGAAACGCCGGTCCAGCGCGCTATCCTTCTCGACATGCTTGCGATACTCATCGAGCGTGGTCGCGCCGATTGTTTGCAGTTCGCCACGGGCGAGCGCAGGCTTCATCATGTTGCCCGCATCCATGCTGCCCTGGGCGGCACCCGCACCGACCACCTGGTGCAACTCGTCGATGAACAGGATGATCTCACCCTCGGCGCGCTGCACTTCCTCGATGGTCGTCTTCAGGCGCTCTTCGAACTCACCGCGGAAGCGGCTGCCAGCGAGCATCCCGCTCAGGTCTAAGCTAAGCACGCGGCGGCCCTGCAAAATCTCGGGCACATCGCCGTTGGCGATCTTCTGTGCAAGCCCTTCGGCGATGGCCGTTTTACCGACGCCCGCCTCGCCGATGAGCACCGGGTTGTTCTTCGTGCGGCGGCTGAGCACCTGCATCACCCGTAAAATTTCCGCATCGCGGCCAATGACCGGGTCTAGTTTGCCTTCGCGGGCCATCTGGGTGAGGTCACGGCTATACTTTTCGAGTGTCTGATAGCGGCTCTCGGCCTGGGGGTCGGTCACACGTTGCCCACCACGAATGTCCTTGATCGCGTCGTTGACGCGGTCTCGGTCGATATTGTTGTCGTTGAGAATCTTCGAAACGGCGGTGTTGCGCTCGCTGAGGATCGCCAGGAAGATGTGCTCCGTGCTGATGTACTCATCGCGGAGACGGTTGGCCTCCTCGTTGGCAAGGTCGATCACACGCTTCACACGGGGCGTGATGAAAACCTGGTTCGTCCCCTGGCCGTAGATCGCCGCCTTTGGGCTGGCGCGCAGCACCTCATCGAGGCGCATGCGCACACCACTCACATCGACGTTCAGCCGTTCGAGGATTTGCGGCACCCCCCCGTCGTTTTGCTCCAGCAGAGAGAGCAGAATATGCTCGG
>CAYSVE010000637.1:0-3702 GCA_964434365.1 uncultured Anaerolineaceae bacterium
GCCATTAAACAATAGAACACGGCCATGTGCTTCCGACACTGCTGTAACCTCATATAGACCAACAGTTTATACACACATCCTTGCAATGAGCGGCGCACAGCGTGCCGGGGTCGTTCAAGTTGCACGCACGATGTCTTTGTGCGCCACTTCACACTTTATTATAGCCAAACTTCGCCCTGGTTGCTTTAAGCTTTTTTAACCAGGGGGATGTACTGCCAACACCCATTGTCGCAGAGTACACCCCCTGTGGGAATGGTCGGAATGGTTGTTCTCGCACAGATGTTTCTTTCAGCTTCCGGTCGATTGGGTTGGCCTGTGCTTTGCGGTCAGTAACTGTTCGTTAGTGAGCCGCCGACCTCACGCTGCGTGGTCGGCGGTTGGCAAATACCGTCAGCGGCTGGGCCGTCTGTCATTGGGTAAGCCTCCTAACCACGCGCGCGCTTCTCAATCGGAAACGGGGTGATGCGAGGTGTATCTCCAGCGACGACAACCACCTTATAAGGTCGCCTGTCTCTGTCATCGGGGCCGTCTTCATCGGCGGCCCCCTGGACCAGGCGCAGCTGGTGCGGCTCGGTCTTCTGTAGCTCGGCGATGGTTTCGGTGGCGGTGTAGGCCACGTCTTGCAACCAACCGATGAGTTCCGCCTTACCGCGTGGCGAGAGCGTCTCCAGCGAATTGTCGCTGGCAGCCGTGTGCAACTCGTCGAGCGTTGCCAGCAGCTCGTCGAGCCGGGCAGCGGCGTACAGAAGATGGAGCTTGGTGTGTCGCATGGTTCACCTCTTGTTCGTTATGGTGACAACAAAAAAGGGGCGCGAGACTTCGGTCGTGTCTCACGCCCCTTTTCTTCAAAGGGATTTCGCGCCATGCTAGGCTAATGCTGCGTCAACATCGCAGGCAGCCCATGTGAGACAGACCCCGCCATTTACCGGCTAGGGCATCGGCCTCGTCATAAATTCCGAGACCCACCCAGGCAAACGGGAAGCACAAACCGTCATACGAACAACTGGGTTCGTAGGTGACGTTTTCTATGAGGTTGTGGTTCCGCGCGCCTACGTGTGTTACGGAGCGCATGGCTAAGCACCTTTCTCCACTTTGGTGTCTTCCAGCATTGCCATGATGCTTTCCCCGGTGATAAACACCCGGCGCATCCCCTTCGGCTTGCTGACATCCAGGTGCCCCTTCTTGATGAGTCGCTTGAGCGTGCTCAGGCTTATGCCGAGCATCTCTGCGGCTTCTTGGCGCGAGTACACCGCGCCAGGTTCGATCTTTAGTTTGGGGCCGTTCTGCGTTTCAACCATTGTGAATCGCCTTCCTTTATCCTCAGTGAACAAGTTAGCACAGTCATGTAAACGTGTCAAGAGACCCCGGTTATCTTAAACGGATTTTAAAGGCTCACAAGGGTCAAAGACTTGACAAACCAGGCCGATGCCGGATAATGACAGGCGAAAAGCGATGACGGAGACAGTCCGTTACAAGCGCACCCAACAGGGAGCACAGGCCACAGACTGAGAGCCTGCGCCGGGTTGCCGTGGCGGAATTCCCTCCTGAGCCGACGGGTGAACGCACGTTGGAACGTGTCAGTAGTCTGCTCCGCTGTGCACCGGTGTTACAGGGCCAATGAGTGGGCACCGCAGTTAACCGTACGTGCTGCGTGCCAATCAGGGTGGTACCGCGAGAGAAGCTATCGAGCGCTCTCGTCCCTGACCTATGGGACGAGGGCGTTTTTTGTTTACGTACAGGAGGCAATATGCTGCAACAACTGGAAGGCACGCGTGAGGCGGCCTTGACGGCGCTGGAAACCACGAAGGACAGCGACAGCCTGCACGAGTGGCACATCAAGTACCTGGGCAAAAAGGGCGAAATCACGACCCTGCTGCGCAGCACCGGCCAACTCCCCAAAGAGGAGCGCCCGGCATTCGGCCAGCGCGCCAACGAAGTGAAGGAAATCCTCAACGAGGCGTATGAGGCGCGCGTGGTGCTCATCGAGGAGCAAGAACTCGCTCGTGACCTCGAAGAGGGTGAAATCGACATCTCGCTGCCGGGGCGCACCCGCGAGCGCGGCGGCATTCACCCGTCGACGCAAACGTTGCGCGAGTTCGCTCAAATTTGGGCGGAGATGGGGTTTCAGGTGTTCCGCAGCCGCGAAGTAGAAGACGACGACACGAACTTCACGATGCTGAACTTCCCGCCAGATCACCCGGCCCGCGATATGCAGGATACGTTCTACACTACCGACGAGGACATCATCCTACGCACACACACCTCGCCGGGGCAAATCCGTGCGATGCGCGCACTTGGTGAAAACGGCACCCAGCCCATCCGCGTGATTCTGCCGGGGATGTGCTTTCGCTACGAGCAGATTACCACCCGTAGCGAAGTGCAGTTCAATCAGGTCGAAGGGTTGGCGGTGGGCCGCAACATCACCATGAGCGACCTCAAAGGCACGATTGCCGCCTTCGCGGAGAAGATGTTCGGCGAGGGCACGGCGGTGCGCTTCCGCTCGTCGTACTTCCCGTTCACCGAACCGAGCATGGAAGTCGATGCAGAGTGCTTCCTGTGCGGCGGCGAGGGTTGCCGTGTGTGCAAGTACAGCGGTTGGATCGAAATTGCCGGTAGCGGGATGGTTCACCCGGTGGTGCTGCGCAACGGTGGCTACGACCCTGAGGAGTGGAGCGGCTTCGCGTTTGGCATGGGGCCAGAGCGCATCACGATGAACAAGCACAACATCAACGATATTCGCTACTTCTGGGGCAACGACCTGCGCTTCCTGGAGCAATTCTAGCGATGGTCAGGCGGTGGGTACTTCTGGCGATAGGTGGTGTGCTGGTCATTGTGGCGATCGTGCCCGACGTGCGTTCCTTCAACGGCCTGGGTCCTGCGCAGGGGCTGCTGCTTGTCGTCGGCGTGCCGATGCTGTTGTACGGGTGGCTGGGCAAGCGTTTGTTGAGGGTCTATCAGGCGGCAGGGGTCATTCTGTTAAATACACTGGTGCTTTTGTTCGTAGTCGAATTGAGCATCGGTACAGTGGCCGAGGTCCGCGACCGGCTACGGCCCAACATCGCAGACCCGAACAACGTCTTCAGTGACCGGCACCCCTACTACACAGCGTTGCCCTACAGCGAGGCGCTGTGGCGCGAATATCGCGCGCTGGAGGTTGCCTACCATCCGTTCATATTGTGGCGAGAGAACCCGCAGCAAGGTGAATACGTGAACATCGATGCGAGCTTTCGGCGCGTGGTGCCGGGGGCACAATGCGATGCCGACGACGTGTATCGTGTGTTTGCCTTCGGTGGTTCGACGATGATTGGGCATGGTGCGCCGGATGACATGACGATTCCGGCGTACTTGCGGCAAATGCTCTCCGAGCAGATGCAGCGCCCGGTGTGTGTGGTGAACTTTGGCTCGCAAGCGTGGGTTTCTACACAAAGCGTGATCGAACTGCTGCGTCAGTTGCAACGAGAGTACATCCCAGACCTCGTGATTTTTTACGACGGGTTCAACGATGTGGCGGCGTCGGGGACGGGTTACCCAAACTCGCACTACGACGCGCAGACACTGTCTACAGCGTTCGTCATCGATGAAGAAATGCAGGACGATAGTCTGTCGGCGATGAGGGTGCTCACACATCGCACGAACATCGGCAAACGTTTTATAGACGATGGCGTGCTAGAACGGCCTGTGCTACAGCATATCGAGCGGCCC
>CAYSVE010000638.1:0-3698 GCA_964434365.1 uncultured Anaerolineaceae bacterium
CGCACTTGCACACATCGATGACGAATTGGCCGGGGGGCAAACTGCACTCGTCGAGCGGGCGGAGGCCCACGCCGAGACACTCATGCCGGGGTACCCGCATCTGCAACCCGCGCAGCCGATAACCGCTGGCCACTGGTTGATGAGCACCGTGTGGATGCTCTTCCGCGACCGCCAGCGCCTGGGCGAAATTTCGACGCGCATTCGCGGTGCCTCGCCGCTTGGGAGCGGGGCACTGAGCGGGACGCCGTACGACATCGACCGGCAAGCGCTCGCCGAAGACCTCGGTTTTGTGACGTACTCGCAAAACAGCCTCGATGCCGTCAGCGACCGCGATTTCGTTGCCGAAACGCTCTTCGCGCTGGCGCTAACGGGGTCTCACCTCAGCCGTTTTGCGGAGGATGTGATTCTATACAGCAATCCGTTGTTCGGGTTCATCACGCTGCACGATCGCTACAGTACGGGCAGCAGCCTCATGCCTCAAAAGCGCAACGCCGACCCGATGGAACTCACACGCGGGAAGGCTGGGCGGTTGCTCGGCAATCTCACCGGCCTCATGGCCACGCTCAAGGGCTTGCCGAGCAGCTACAACAAGGATTTGCAGGAGGACAAAGAGGCGCTGTTCGATGCGGTGGATACGATGACCGCGCTACTGCCGGTCGTTGGGGCCGTCGTTGCCACGTTGGCATTCAACCCGGCGCAGATGCGGGCCGCGCTCGACGAAACGATGTTGGCAACCGACCTCGCCGACTATCTCGTGGCGCGGGGGATGCCGTTTCGGCAGGCGCACCATGCCGCCGGAAGCGTCGTGCGTCTCGCGGAGGAGCAAGGCGTGATGTTGTCACAGCTATCGTTGGAAGCGTTGCAAATGGTCAGTTCATTGTTCGAGGCCGATGTCGCCGCCGTGTTCGACTTCGATGAGGCGGTCGCACGCCGCGCCGCACCGGGCGGCACATCGCCGGGGGCCGTGCGCGCACAAATCGCCGAGGCGCGCCGAAGGCTAGCAGGCTGCCGCAGGGGTTTGTCGGGTTTGCACAAGCTTCGGCGTTTAAACTATATGAAATGCTGCCATCTGGCGCATTTCTTGCCGAAGTGGCTTGACAACTTTGTCGAACCCGGTTAACCTCTGCGCAAGTTTAATTACAGCGTAAAGCAAAGCATCGTAATGCGTACCGCGAACCCAACCACCATCATGATTATTGTCGTAGTCCTCGTACTCGTCCTTATCGGCGGGTTATAACGGCTTGGGTGGTTAACGCGGGTACTCAAAACTGCAAACACAGCCTCCCAAGCCGGGGGGCTTTTTGTTTTACCGAAAGTGAGGAAGAACGATGCGCACGAAAACCGAGATGACACAGCAACATCAAAACCACCTGGCCCATGCGCCGGGGTGCGGTCGTGGGCATGGGGTTTGTAGGTGATAGCGCGCTTTTACCGGCAAGGGTCGGTAGGCGCGTTTTTTGTTTGACTAGAGGGAAAAGGGAAAGCATGGCTAAGGCAGAGTGGATTTGGCACAACGGGGCGTTCGTTAAGTGGGAAGACGCGACGGTACACGTCACGGCACATGCGTTGCACTACGGGTCTAGCGCATTCGAGGGCATCCGCGCGTACGCAACGCCGAAAGGCGCGGCGGTATTCCGCTTGCAACCGCACACGCGCCGCCTGGTGAACTCCTGCAAAATCGCACGCATCGAACTGCCGTACACGGCGGAAGAAATCGACGCGGCCATCGTCGAGACGGTGCGTCGCAACGGGCACGACTCGTGCTACATCCGCCCGGTGGCCTTCCGGGGCGCGCACCCCAACGGCCTGCAAGGCCTCGAAGGCCGCACCAGCCCAACCGACGTGTCCATCATCACGATGGAGTGGGGGCGTTACCTGGGTGCCGAGGCCCTCGAACAGGGTGTCGACGTAGCCGTGAGTTCGTGGCGGCGCATGTCCCATGGGACGTTCGTGCCGATGGGCAAAATCGGCGGGCAATATGTGAACAGCCAGTTCATCAGCATGGAAGCCAAGGACAACGGCTTCAACGAGGGCATTGCGCTAGAGACAAACGGCACCGTTAGTGAGGGTGCAGGCGAGAACATCTTCGTCATCATGGATGGTGTCGTGCACACGACCGGGGCCGCCTCGTCGATCCTCATGGGTGTCACGCGCGATAGCGCCATTACCATTTTGAAGGACCTCGGCTACGAAGTCCAGTTCGGGCCGATCACGCGTGAAATGCTGTACATCGCCGACGAGATGTTCTTCACCGGTACCGCCGCCGAGATTACGCCGATTCGCTCGGTGGATCGCATCGAGGTGGGTAGTGGCACTCGCGGGCCGATCACCAAGGCCGTGCAAGATGAGTTTTTCGGGATTACTTCTGGCGAAAAGCCGGATAAATTCGGCTGGTTGACGCACGTCGGCCAGCCAGAAACAGCCGCCAAGTAACACAAAACATAGGAAACTGACAGAAACCATGAGCGAACCGCGCATTCTCACTGGCTCACAAATTATCATCGAGTGTCTTCTCCGCGAAGGGGTCGATGTCGTATTCGGGTACCCCGGTGGGGCTATCCTCCCCACCTACGACGCCCTCTTCGAATACCGTGATCGCGTGCATCATGTCCTCGTGCGGCACGAGCAAGGGGCCAGCCACATGGCCGACGGCTATTCCCGTGCGACCGGGCGCGTCGGTGTGGCAATCGCCACCAGCGGCCCCGGCGCGACAAACCTCGTCACCGGTATGGCCACCGCGATGATGGACTCGTCGCCGATGGTGTGCATCACCGGGCAGGTACCTACCTCCGCGATCGGTAGCGACGCCTTCCAGGAAACCGACGTGACGGGTGTTTCGTTGCCGGTGACCAAGCACAACTACCTCGTCTACGATGTGCGCGAGTTGGCTTACACCATGCGCGAGGCCTTCCACATCGCGCGCACCGGACGTCCCGGCCCGGTACTCATCGATGTGCCGAAGGATGTGCAAACCGCGAAGACGGAGTTTATCTATCCCGAAGATCCGATCGTGCTGCCGGGGTATCGCCCGCCGAGCTATGCCGCCGAGGAAGAGGTTCAGGCTGCGCTGGGCCTCATCCACGAGGCCGAACGTCCGATTATCCTGGCCGGGCACGGTATCATGATGAGCGGCGCGACCAAGGAACTGCGCGAACTTGCCGAAGTCGCCAATATCCCGGTGTCGCTGACGCTGCTCGGCAAAGGCGCGATTCCGCAGGATCACCCGATGTCGATTGGCTGGATGGGGATGCACGGCGACGCGGCTGTGAACCACGCCATCCAGGAGGCCGACCTGCTGATTGCGCTGGGGATGCGCTTCGATGACCGCGTGACGGGCAACCTGAAGACCTACGCCATCAACGCGAAGAAGATTCACATCGACATCGACCCCAGCGAGCTAAACAAAAACGTGACGGTGGATGTGCCCATCGCGGGCGACCTGCGCACCGTCCTTAGCCAGATGCTCCCCAACTTGCAGCAGAAGAGCCACCCGGAGTGGCTCAACCGCATCCGCGACTGGCAGGAAGACGCCGACGAACGCGACATCCTCAAGCACGACACCGGCGATGTCCTCATCGGCGCGCAGGTGATTAATGACCTGTGGATGCACACCGGCGGTAACGCCCTCACCGTCACCGATGTGGGCCAGCATCAAATGTTGGAAGCGCAGTACTACCCTCATCAGCGCCCCCACACGA
>CAYSVE010000639.1:0-3673 GCA_964434365.1 uncultured Anaerolineaceae bacterium
TTCACCCGGATAACGCCGTGATGGACGATAGCAAGGCACACATCAACTTTGGGTTTGCGCCCTACACGCCCGATATGCTCGATGACCCGTACCTGTACGTGTATGCCTACCCCTACCCCGATGATTTCACGCCGCCGGACGTGCCAGCACCGGCCTACTGGAGCACCGAAGGCTTTAAGGGTGTGGTGCTGAAGTGGGAGGACATCCACCAGCACGACGACATTGCAGCTTACATCGAGGCCATGTGCACGGGCATTTACCCGGCCATGAAAAGCATCATCGACGCGTAATGCTAGCGGAGGGGTGGGGGGGTTCCTCGGCCTACCCGCCGAGGGCCTGCCGCCACTTCAACAAGCCTTGCGCGTATTCGGTTGGCGTTTCGATGGGCATGAAGTGCCCTGCCCCGTCGACTAAATCGAGGGTGGTGCCTTCCGGCAGGGCGGCAAGCAACTTCCCTGCGACGGTGTCAGCGGGTTGAAAGTGATCCAACGACCCCCATAGCAACTGCACCGGCAGCGAAAGCTGGGCCAGTTTGGGCACGATGTCGACGTTTTCGCGGTTGCGCAGATCGCGGAGAAAATGCGCAAACTCGCGCACGCCATCGGCATCGCTAACTTTCGAATCCCAGAAGACCGTTTTCAGGATGTCGTCCGTCAGCCGGGCGGCCTCGCCGAACCCACGCCGAACCTCGCCGGTCATGTAGAAGTTGGGGATCAATCGCCACGATACAAGTGGCGCGAAGAGACCAAGCCGCGCCAACAAACTGGCAAGTTGCACGGCAGGCACAGGGAAGCTATCGCCGATGGGGCCGTCGCTCATGCTGAGGTGCGTCACCAACTGGGGATTGCGCACGCTCAACAGTTGGGCGACGGCCACCCCCAGGTCATGACTGACGATCCACACTGGCGCGATATCTTCGCGTTGTAGCCACTCTGCGTACAGGTCTGCGATAGCAGAGAGCGAGTAGTTCGCACCTTCGGCGAGGCGGGTTGCACCGTAACCGGGCATCATCGGCGCGAAAACCCGATAACCGGCCTCCGCGAAAATCGGTATCACATCGCGGAACAGCAGCGCGCTAGACGGGATACCGTGCATCATCAATACGCATTCGCCGCCGGCAGGGCCAGCGGTCAGCACCGCCAGTTTGCCGCCGTTTATTTCGAACACTACCTGCGCAAATCGTGATTCGGTCATGGAGCATAACCTCCCCTGGAGACATTTTGCACACGCCCCCATTGAACCACAAGTTATGTTAACGCTCGGCGCATGATGGCCTCGGCGTGCCTCACCACGGCGTTGAGGTCCTCATCGGGGCCGTCGGCGGAGCTGTAATCGTGCGACTTCGCCGAGGGGTACTCCAACCGTAGCGATTCATCGTCGACCGAAATTTCGACCGTGACGATGACGGAATCGGGCATGTAGTAGTCGTTTTCCTCGTGCGTGAGGAGCTTCGGCAGGGCGACACTCACCGCGCCGAAGAACTCGCGACAGTCGGCAACGGGCAGGGTGAACTCCGCCTCACCAGTGGGGCGTTTTTTCACCCAATCCTCGCTGATGACGCGCCCGCGTCCGTCGCCGTGGACGGTGAGATCGAGCGAGTAGGCCGGGAACCCGCCCGATGCCACATAGGCAACCTTCAGGCCGTCCGAATTGTTGGCGGTGTAGCGCTGCTGGAATTGCTCGATGATGGCGTCCATGTCGGGTCTCCGTTATTCCAAACCGGGGCGGCGCAGAAAAGCCGCGCGGGTAAACGTCGTGGCGTCATATTCGGCCTGCGTCATCGCGGCCCACAAGGCCGAGGCATCGGCGAGTTGCCCGGCTTCGGCTTCGGCGTAGCGGCGCAGCCACGCGAAAAACGCCTCATCGCCGATGTCCTCGCGAATCGCGTCCAGTAACAGCACGCCGCGCAAGTACACTGCGTTGATGTACGGGCGAATCGCGTCGAACTCGTAGACGGTGCTGTCGACACTGCCCTCGGGGTTCAGCCGGTTTACGCGGAAGAACCACCACCAATCGCGCAGGTTTGGGTAGGCCGCCTCGATGTAGACGTACTCGCTGTAAGTGGAAAGTGCTTCATCGAGCCACGGTGAGCGCGCCTGGTCGTTGCCGACGAGGTCGTACCACCATTGGTGGGCCACCTCGTGCACGGTGATGAGCATAAGGTAGCTTTGCGGGCTGCCCTCGTAGCTCACGAACCAGTCGGTGCTCACGATGGCGAAGCCGCTGAACTCCATGCCATCGGGGAAATCGCCCTGCACGACGACCATCCGCTCGTGGGGGTACGGCCCGTACAACTCGACAAAGCGCTGCAAGCTCTCCGCCGCAACGCGATTCGCATACGCGCCGCCATCGCGGAAACCGCCCGCCCCGTCGGGGACGAGGGCGTCGGGCATGCTGTAGGTTTGCACAATAATGCCATCGGGTGTGGTATCCGTCGCCACCCTGAAAACCGGGCTGATGCTCGCGGCGAACTCGCGCCCGCCGATGTGCACAAAGCGCCATGTGCTCTCGCTCACCTGCTCTTCGATGCCCGGCGCAGCGACGACGATTCCCTCGGGCGCGTTTTGCACATTGATGGTGATGTGCCAATCTGCCGGGGCGAGCACAATTTGTTCGCCCACAAAAATCGAATCGCGCAGCGCCCACTCATCGCCGACGCGCGGCACGATGGTCGGCAGCCAATGGCCGAGGTTGATCTGCCGGGGCGTTTCGCCGAAGTAGCCTCGGAAGGCTTCCACGCCGCCGATGATGGGCGGGACGGAAATGGCAAAGGTGAGGGCAAGTTCAACGCTGCAACCGGGGTTCAGCGGCGACGACAGCGCCACGGTCAAACGCCGCCCGGTGAGGTCGTAGTTGGCGGGCGTACCGTTTAGGTCGAGGCTGGCCAACGCAAAGGCATCGAGCCAGCGGTTCGGTTCGACGTTGAGCACGAGATCGGGCAGCGGCTCACCCGTGCGGTTGATGTAGGTAATCGTCTGCTGCGCGGCGATGGTGCGCGCGTTGTAGTTGACGCTTGCGACCACATCGTGACGCATCGACGGGGTGCTTTCGTCCGGCGCGCAGTCTGCGAGTGCGACCGGCGCGGCAGCTTGTACCGTGGGCGTGTCCGTCGGTGGCACGATCGCCGTCGCCTGCGGGTGCGGGGTCGGTGTAGGGTTTATCGTGGCGACGGCGACCACCTCACGCAGGTCGCGCACGGCCATCGGCGGCAACGTCGATTGTGCGCGGGCGGTGGTCGCGGTAGGCCACGGCGTCGGCGCAGCGGAGCGCGTCATGTTGCACGCGGTCAGTAGCAATAAGCATAGCAATGCAGAAAGTTTTGTCGTCATGCTGCAAATGCTACCGAGAACTGCGCCCGCTGCCAACCAACGATTTGCTAACGCAAGGGGGTGTTACCAGCTTATGTGAATAACCGTCTCATCACCACCATCGGCATCACGTGAGTTCTCATACTCAACCGTGAAGTGCGTTCGCTTCGGCAAAAAGCGTTTGCCATATGCATATAAAATGCCATAGATCATGTCATCTGGGTAGCAGATGGTGTGCGTGGTTTTGAAGTGGGTGTCGCTGATTTTTTCGACGGAAACTGTGCCTACATCCCCACCCCGATGCAGCCCCTGGTACAGGTCATCCCAAATGTAGAGGACTTCCTCCAATGTAGGGTCCGTCATGC
>CAYSVE010000640.1:0-3671 GCA_964434365.1 uncultured Anaerolineaceae bacterium
CCCCCCCCCCCCCCCCCCCCCCCCCCCCCCCCCCCCCCCCCCCCCCGCGGCCCCGCCCGTGGCCTTGCTTGTGCTCTCGCGGACGGAGCCGACGCAGCACATCAAGGACGCAGCGATGCGCACCTACTTCGAGCAGATCGGTATGTGGGCTGGGTGGATGGGGC
The DNA here is from genome assembly GCA_964434365.1 of uncultured Anaerolineaceae bacterium. Lineage (GTDB taxonomy): Bacteria > Chloroflexota > Anaerolineae > Aggregatilineales > Phototrophicaceae > CAYSVE01. Next base: position 165 of record CAYSVE010000640.1, read on the forward strand.
CGGCTGACCTGCCGCTGGTGTTCAGGGCGGTAGATATCGTGGCTGCGCCGTCGTTGGTCTTCGAGACGTTTGGTATGATGGGCCTGGAGGCGATGGCCGCAGGCAAACCGGCGGTGGTCTCGTGTTTTGGTGGCCCACCCGAGGTGGTCGTCGATGACCAAACGGGGCTGGTGGTGAACCCGTACGACACAAAAACCTTTGCCGACCGCCTCGCGCGCTTACTGGTCGATCCATCGCGGCGGCGGCAAATGGGTGCGGCGGGACGTGCGCGTCAGCGTGAGCAGTTTACGTTGGCGCAGCACGTCGAGGCAACACTAGCATATTACGTGTAGTTACGCCTTGCGGACGTTCTTCGCGGTGGCGCCCTGGTTGGTGTTTTGCAGGTCGAACGAGACGCGGTCGCCGGACTTCAGCGAACGGGTGCCGTTGAGGTCACTTGCATGGACCATCACCTCTTTGGTGCTGCCGCTCTCTGGGGCGATCATCCCATAACCTTTTGCGTCATCGAACCAACGCACAGTACCTTTTGTAGCCATTGTAAAACCTCCATTGAAATACCCTAAACCTAGGACTATTGTACTGCTAGCCTTGGTTGTTATACGTGAAAGTTTTACGAAGAGCAAAAACCTTGAGGTTGGTGTTAGCGGGGGTGTAACGTCTTATTGGCGGAAAGTCCGTTCTTAGCAGGAGGAACCAGCAGCTTTCGTAGCCATGCGGGAGCGCGGCACACTCATCACCGTGATATATTTTGACGAAGATTGGGAACGCTGCTACACATCTAGCAGCACGCGCACGTTGAGCGTCCACGCGGTGTAGAGCGCAAACAGGAAGCTCTTCATCTCGCGGGTGGTGCGTTCGTCGGCTGGGGTGATTTTGTGCTGGAAGGGGAAGGCCTCCTTCGCGTCGTCGGGCGCGGGCGTGAGCTTGAGCATATCGGGTGCGTCGAGGTTGCGCTTCATCGCAGCGAACAGCATCAGCAGCACCGCGGCGCGCGAGGGTTCGATGTGGCCCATGAGGAAGAACATGTAGAAGATGTTGTTCCCGCTGACGGCGATTTCGCCCAACATGCGGCGCGGCATCTGGTCGCTTTCGAAGAAGGCGTCGCTCGTGCGGATGTCCTTCACCTGCTCGCTGCCAAGGTTGAGGTCGCGCAGGTCTTCGCGCAGCAGCATCCACGGGAGCGGGGCCTGGTCGGGCGTCGGTAGTTGGACCAGCAGCCACTTTTCGCCGTCTAACGAAATGGGGTAGTTGACGCGGTCCATGCAACCGAAGGGGCGCTTCCAGATGTTGGCGGGGCACCCCTCGCAGTGATGCGCGAGCGGGTCGAGTTCGGCGGCGGTGTCGAGCAAATCCTTCACCATGACGATGTGCGATTCCTCGCCGTCGGGCGTGTTACGCGTGAACTCGAAGCCGATGTCATCGATGGGGCGGTTGTCGTTGTTCTGCCGGAACAACCGAATGATGCTGTGGGCCTGGTCGCGGCCTTTGAGGCGCGCGAGGATACCCGCCGGCGTCAGGGTTTGCTTGGGCACACAGTCGTAGTCGATCACATAGTCGATTGCCATTGGGGTGGCCTTTCGTGTTCGCAGTCAATGTGTTGTAGGGGCGCAGGCGAACCCTCGGTGAGCCTCGCCCAAGGGGGGCGGTTCGTGCAACGGGCGAGGCTCGATGACATCTCGCCTGCGCCTCTACCGAAACATCAGGTACGCGTTGGGTGGTGATTTTATCACAGCATCCGTTCTTGCTTGGGAATGCCGTCCGTCACTTCGCGGAAGTGGTCGATGACATGCTGTGTGAGCCATGCGCGGTCGGCGTCGCTGTTGACCACGTCGATGTCGTCGGTATCGACCGTGAGCACAGGCGAATCGTTGTAATCGCTGAAGTAGTCCTCGTACTGCCACACGAGCTTATCCATGTACTCGCGCATACTCAAGCCCTGCTCGTAGGGACGATTCCGCTGGGCGATGCGCGTCATCAGGGTGTTTAGGCGTCCGCGCAGGTAGACGACCAAGGTCGGCTGCATGAGGTTGCCGGCTAGCGTCGCGCTGATGTCCTGGTAGAGGTCGTGCTCTGGCCCGCTGAGGGTGTAACGCGCGAACAGGTCGTTTTTCGCGAAGATGTAATCGCCGATGAGCAGGTTGCCCGCCACGGCATAGGCGGCCTGCTGACGATAGCGCGTCATTAAAAAGAAGAGTTGCGTTTGCAGCGCATAGCATGCGGGGTCGTCGTAGAACTTGCCGAGGAAGGGATTTTCCTCGAACTCCTCTAGCATCAGCGTCGCTTCGAGGATGGGTTGCAGTAAATTGGCAAGCGTCGTTTTGCCGACGCCAATCGGCCCTTCGATGCCGAGGTAGAGTCGCATGGATGTTCCTTAGTGTAAGTAGGTGGCAGGACACCCATTATACGAGGTTTTGCCCGGTGAGGATATAGTTTAGAACAAAAATTCTGGTAATAATTCCCAAATTTTCTGGCTACAATGGCGTCGATTATGACAAGGAGGTATGGATGGTTACCCATACCCTGGCCATCGCCGAATTCGCAGACCTGAGCCAGCAACCCGCTTACGTCGATACGCGGCTGGGACTGGTCGACGGCGGCGGTGTACTGCCCGGTTTTACGCTGCCTGTTCGTCAAATTTTCCGCTGATGCTGACTGTACACGACACACTCCAACTCGATATTTTTGCCGGGGCGGACCTCGTTGCCGGGCATGCCGGGGCCGGGCGGGCCGTCTCGTGGGTGCACAACGTCGGCGTGCCCGATGCCGCGAACTGGGTCAACGGTGGCGAACTCGTGTTGACGACCGCCTTTACCATGCCGGAATCCCCCGCAGAGCAGCAGGCTTACGTCGAAGCGCTTGCCGACCGGGGCGTCGCCGGGCTGGCGATTGCCGTGGGGCGGTACATCAAACAGGTGCCGGGTTACCTCATGGACGTGGCCGATGCCCGCGACCTGCCGCTCATCGCGATACCGTTTGCGACGCGCTTCGTCGAAGTGGCACGCGAGGTGAACGAGCGCATCACACAGGCTAATGTGAGTACGGTTCGGCGCGCGCTGGAAATCAATCAGCGCCTCAGCCGCCTTGTGCTCGACAGCGGCGGCGGTCTCGATGAACTGGCGCGCGTGCTGGCCGATCTCATTGGCCAGTCGGTGAGCATCGAAACCGACCGCTTCGAGAAGCTCGCTGCGTGTAATATCGCCGAGGTGGACGAGGCGCGACGCTACACGCTGCTGCACGGGCGAACCAATCCACACCTCATCGAAACACTGCGCGAGCGCGGCATACTGGACGAACTCCAGCAGCAACGCCGCCCGGTGATGCTGCCCAAAATCCCCGAAGTGGGCCTGGAACTCGAGCGCATCCTCGCGCCGGTCGTGGTGCACGATGATATTTACGGCTACATGTGGATCATTGCAGATGGTAGCCCGCTCACCGACCTCGACCGCATGGCCATCGAAAGTGGCGCGACTATCGCCGCGCTGATATTGCTGCACCAGGAGGCGATGC
>CAYSVE010000641.1:0-3671 GCA_964434365.1 uncultured Anaerolineaceae bacterium
CAGGCGGTGGTAGTCACCGCTTGGCACTGAGTGATGAGGACAAAGTTGGCCGAGACCTGTTCAAACAATGGGTGGAAGCCGCAGGGTGCACTGTCACAGTGGACCGGCTCGGCAATATGTTCGCACAGCGCCCCGGCAAAAACGGCAACCTTGCCCCGATCGGCATGGGGAGCCACCTCGACACACAACCCTACGGTGGCAAATTCGATGGCGTATTCGGTGTGCTCTCCGGCCTGGAAGTAATTCGCACCCTCAACGACAACAACCTCGAAACCGAGCACCCTATCGAAATCGTTAATTGGACGAACGAGGAGGGGGCACGTTTCGCCCCGGCGATGCTCGCTTCAGGTGTATATGCAGGCCACTTCGAACTCGATTTTGCGCTTGCTCGTGTCGCGGCTGACGATGGTCGCACGTTCGGCGAGGAGTTGGAGCGCATCGGCTATCGTGGCGATGCACCAATCGGCGAGCACCCCTTCGCAGCGTTCTTCGAACCGCACATCGAGCAGGGGCCTATTTTGGAGCGTGAGGGCAAATCGGTGGGCGTTGTCGATACTGCGCAGGGTTTCCGCTGGTACGACTTGAGGTTCACGGGCCTTGCCGCCCACACCGGTTCAACACCCATGGTTAGCCGACGGAATGCGCTTCTTGGGACAGCAAAAATAATCCAGGCTGTCGATGAAATTGCGCATAAAAATGCCCCGAACGGTCGCGGCACTGTGGGTGGGCAGTTCCACGTAGAACCAGGGTCGCGCAACATCATACCGGGCAACGTGAACTTTACTGTGGATATGCGCCACCCGGATGCCGATACACTCGCCAGCATGGACGCTGACCTTCGCGCCGTCTGCCAGCAGGTCGCAGATGAAATCGGCCTGGAACTATCGCTGGAGCAAATCTCGTACACACCTCCTGTAATCTTCGACGAGCGCTGTGTGGAAGCCGTCCAAAAGGCCGCTGACCTCGTCGGTGCGAGCAACCAGAAGATTACCTCCGGTGCCGGGCACGATGCGTGCTACGTCGCCAAGCACTACCCCACGAGTATGATCTTCGTCCCGTGCAAAGATGGCATCAGCCACAACGAAGCGGAGAGCGCAAAACAAGAGGACCTGGAAGCGGGCGGCAATGTGTTGCTGCACGCCGTTCTCGGCTTCGATGCTTTAGCGTAACCAGCAAATGCCCATCACAACACGCCACACCGTGATGGGCTACTTCATGCTCAGTTTTCATTCATAATGGGCTTCAATTGGTATCGTTGGATATGGCAAACGAGCGAATTGAAATCAATTCCTAACTGAAACGGAGCCTTGAAGCAGGGTAAACTGAGGGAACGTTGCAAAATTCAGTGTTATACTCCACTGAACAACCTTACAAGCCCGACAACCATGATATCTAACTTGCCTTGCCTCAAAGAATCTACGTAATCGAAGACAACGAAGACCTGTTAACCAGCCTCGTGGATATACTCACGATCGAAAACTATGAGGCACAGGGGTTCATTACAGGTGAAGAAGCCGCAAGCGCCCTCGCCCAATCCGCGCCCGATGTCATCATTACAGACATCAACCTACCTGGGATGAGTGGTATCGACCTGATGAAAGACGTACGAAAGCACGAAACGTACAACAGCATACCGGTGATCTTCATCTCCGCACGCATTGATATGGTGCCGCCAGACCTAGGCCCACTCCGTGTATTGAAAAAGCCCTTTCATGTTGCAGACCTCATCGCTGTGGTGAAGGAACTTGTCGGCCCGCCGCCGTAATTGTGCTTGTTTCCATCAGCATCGAAGCATTCAACTGTGAGGCTGCCGCAAACGTTCGACGGCCTCACAGTTACTTCACCTCATAATCGGGGTTATCCCAAACGATGAGTGTTGCCCAATTATCCGAGGCCTCGTCTTCAAGATAATTTTCGATAAGCCCACGCACTTCGAAACCCTGCCTTAGCTGGAAGCTCAGCGTAGCATCGTAGAGTTTGCCCGCAACGACACGATCGACGTATTGCTGTACGGACATGCCCGCTTTGTGCTGTGCGTAGCCCGGCAGCAACCCGCCTGCGACAATACCTCGACGGTTTAGTTGCTTGACGACGCCCTTACGGGCCGCGTACAACTTACGACCTATGCCACGCCGACGATACTGCGGATGCACCGAAATATCGGAGCCGTAGTACCAATCGCCGTCTGGCTCGTGATTGGTGTAGTAGCCTTCGGCGATGATTTCCATGTAGCGGTGCTGTGGGTGCTCGAAATCGAAATCGACCAGTAAGCCGCTGCCCAGCCCAATCACTTTATCATCGGCGATGGCCACGAAGTTACCCTCTGGGAACAGTTTCGCGTGCGACAGAAAATGATCCTCGCGCATGAGGTCATTTTCGCCGAGCGTTGGAAAGCAATCTCGCTGAAGTTGTGCGAGGCCGGGGGCATGCTCTGGACGAATTGTTTCGATAGTCACATCATCGGCCATAACGCCAAACTCAGCTAAATTGTGTAGTGTTCGTAGTCATTTTCGGCAGGGAGGCCCCACACTGCCCAGAAATCCCCCGTTGCCGGGCGCATGATTGCCGCACCGCAGCTTTCGACATGCAGGGGTGGCTGGCTCCGCACACAGATCGCGTCGTTGTCACGTGTGACATCCATCAACGTTTCCGGCGAAATGTCCCCTTGGGCAAGTCGTTCGTCCGCACGGTTGAGGCGCTTTTGGGAGCTTGCAAGCGATTCGGGCGGGCGTTCGCGCTCGACCTCATGCGTGTAGTCGAACAGACAGTGGTTCGTGTGCGCAAGACTGCCCGTTTCGAGCCATGTGATCTCGTGCCGCGTGGACATTGCTTCGATGTTGCAGCCGCGCCCGGTTTTATCCATCAGCAGGTAGTTGTGGGCACCGGCGAGCGGTGCCTCCGTCAGGCAGGCCAGGGCGTCTTCGAGCGTTTCCTGCATCAAAATTTTGCGGATGACAAAGGGCCAGGTCACACCGATTTGGCCGTCGCCACCCAGTATGTTGTTGATGCCGACTGCGATCCCCGCACTATTCATGCCGATCATACCGATGCAGCCGTTAATCGTAAACGAGAGGAACTCGGGCGCATCTTCCGGCTTACCGCGCAAGAGGATGACATGAGGTGTGGCACTGTCGTGCATGTCCCACGTTTGGCCGAACATCCCGCGACCATCGGCAGTGGCGTCGTTGGAAACCAGGAACGCCGTGCAATTATCTGCCACAAACTGGGGCTGTTGCGGGTTCCGCACATCGCCGACAGCATAGACGGTATCGATGAAGTCGGTAAAGCCGTTGTTGATGATCAGTGCACCGAGTGAAAGCCCCGTCGCATCGGCCATGCCGCGCAACTCTTCCATCAGCGCTGGCGCATATGCCTGGTGCACCTCCACACACGCGTCGGCGAGTGCAAGCACCGCCTCGCGTGATAGCGTGCGCCCGGTCCACTTCTCGGTCATCGAGAGGCGAATGCGGTCTTCGGTAAAGTGGTGAATTTCGTCGTGGTAGGCTTTGCCGTGTTGGTAGCCCATCTCATACGGTGTGCCCGCAATATCGAGCACGCGAATTTTTTTCATCGGCTGGGTTACTTTCGACATTTGTTCAATTATTGGTCGAGTATCACGGTACTCTGTAACGGCCAGAATACCATAACGTCGTGGCCGATGTCGAATGTGT
>CAYSVE010000642.1:0-3657 GCA_964434365.1 uncultured Anaerolineaceae bacterium
GCCGCGAAGTATCTCCCCCTGGGCAGCGAGTGGAAATCCGTCTCCGCTATCGCACCCGTCGATGCGATTCGTAGCGCGGTCGATACCGAGCCATGGGTGTTCCTCGCGACGATTAACACGGACAACAATGCCGTCATCGCGGGCGAGGCAACGGCGGTCGACCGCATCACCGAGCTGCTCGGCGGGCGGGTGATACCGTTGGCGTTCAACATTGCGCTGCACACACCACTTGCCGCGCAGCGACACCAAACCCTCTACGATATTCATCGTTACGCCTACACCCCGCGCGACGACGGGCGGTTCTACTCGGCGGCAAATTACGGGGTCGTGGATTTTTCCGTCAGCAACCCGGCGGAAGTTTTGCGCGATAGTCTCATCGCACCGCTCGATTTTCCGCGTTTGGTCAACCGCGTCTACGATGACGGGGCGCGGCTGTTTGTCGAGGTGGGGCCGCGCACGAGTTGCACCCCATTTATCCGGCGGATTCTCACCGGTCGTGAGCACGTGACCGTAGCCGCGAACCCGCGCGAGGCCCCTGAAACCGTCGGTTTGTTGCGCGTGCTCGCGGTGATAGCGGCGCATCGCGTGCCGTTCGATGTGGAACGGCTGCGTAAAAAGACGTCGCTGCCACCCGCGAAGCTACCGTACGAGGTCGTGCTGGGCGGGTCATCGACTCGTGCACACATCCTGGCGAGTTTCCCCGAAGGCCACTTCGCAGAGCGGCACCGAAACGAGGATGCGGCCAAACAGCCCATCTTCGATGAGGCCGACCTGCTGGAGTTCGCCGACGGAAAAATCGCGAGTGTCTTCGGCTCGGCCTATGCCCCCATCGATACCTATCGCCGCCGGGTGAGGCTGCCGTCGCCGCCATATTTGCTCGTCCACCGCGTGATGGAACTCGAAGGCGCGCTCAACGAGTACAAGCCGTCGCGCATCGTCACCGAGTACGACATCCCGCACGATGCATGGTACAGCCCAACCGGGCGCGCGCCGCTCGCTGTCACCATCGAATCGGGGCAGTGCGACCTGCTGCTGATCAGCTACCTCGGCATCGACCTGCAAAATCAGGGCGATTTAGTGTATCGCCTGCTGGATTGCGAACTGACATTCCGTGGCAAACTGCCTGCGCTCGGCAAAACCCTGCGCTACGACATCCACATCGACTCGTTCGTGCGTACCGGCGATAACCTGCTGTTCTTCTTCTGGTACAACTGCACTGTCGATGGCGAACGTGTGCTGGAAGTTCGCAATGCCTGTGCCGGCTTCTTCTCCGACGAAGACCTCGACTCGGGCCGGGGCGTCATCGATACCGACGCGGACCGTGCGAAACGCGACGGTGCCGTTCGGCAGCCGTTTCTGCCGCCGCTGCACACCGAGCGCACCGAACTCGACCGGGACGACATGCTCGCGTTGGTGCACGGCGATTTCGCCGGGGTGTTTGGCCCGCCCTACGACCAAATCGACACGGACCGTGCCGCCTACCGCCCGGCGACGGAGGCCATGCTGATGATCGACCGGGCCGTGCTGGACCCCACCGGTGGGGCGTGGGGGCTGGGTCGCATCGTGGGCGAGCAAAATTTAGCCCCCGATGATTGGTACTTCCCGTGTCATTTTGTCGATGACCCCGTACTCGCCGGGTCGTTGATGGCCGAGGCGTGCTGGCAACTGGCCGTCACCTGCGCGATTGCCCAGGGCCTACCCGCGCTCGTACCGGGCGGTGAGTTCCAACCCCTGTTGGATACCGCACAGCGCGTGCGGTGCCGGGGGCAGGTCACGCCGCAAACGGGCAAGCTCATCTACGAGATGACCATCACGCGCTTGACGCTTTCACCCCACCCGCAGATGACGGCGGATGTCGATGTGTGGCTGGACGACAAAATTGTCGTGCGCTTCGATGATCTCGCCCTCGCCATCGTGCCCCGTGCCGAACACCCCCAACCCCCACCCCAATATTTGCTTCGCAAACCTGCCGCCTTCAACGAGCATCACGTGGAACACTTCGCAACCGGGCGCATCTCGCAGGCGTTCGGTGAGGATTTTGCGCGCTTCGATGCCCGCCGGATGCCGCGCACACCCAACGGCGACCTGCAATTTCTCAGCCGTGTGGTTCACAAAAACGTGACGCGCCACCAATTGCAGGGCGGCACCGTCCAAATGGAATACGATGTGCCGCCGGACAGCTGGTTCTACCGCGACGAACCCGCCCCGTTGCCGCCCTACAGCATCCTCATGGAAGTGGCGCTGCAACCGTGCGGCTACCTCTCGGCGGATGTCGGCACGATTATGGCGGTGCCAGATGTGCCGATGAGCTTCCGCAATCTCGACGGCGACGGGCGCATCACGCGTGAGGTCGACCTGCGCGGAAAATCGGTCACGAACGATGTCACACTTGTTTCGACGACGGTGTTGCACGACATTGCGATCCAATCGTTTACGTTCGTACTGTCGGTGGATGGCGCGCCCTTCTTCGACGGCTCTGCGAAGTTCGGCTACTTTACCGACGATGCCCTCGCAAATCAGGTGGGCTTAGATCAAGGCCGCTTGGTAAAACCGCGATTGCTGGGTGAGCCGCAACCGCTGACGGACATCACACCCTTGATGACCGGCCCACACGATCGCCCGTCGTATCGCCTGTTGGCCGATCACTTCGAACTGATTCACCGGGCGAAAATCACCGACGCTGCCGTTTACGCCGAGTTCGATGTGGCGCAGGATGCGTGGTTCTACGATGCGCACTTCTACGAGGACCCGGTGATGCCGGGGTCGCTTGGCATCGAGGCGATGTTCCAGGCCATGAAGGCCTACGCGATAACGCATGGCATCGGTGGGGCGTTCTTGCAGCCTTACTTCACGTCCACATTGGGCCATCGCATCAACTGGCGCTACCGTGGGCAAATCACACGAGCGAATGACCTGATGCAACTAGAAGTCGTGATAACCGCCGTCGAAGCGCACGATGGCCGGGTCACGCTCTACGGCGATGCCAGCCTGTGGAAGGGGCCGATGCGCATCTACGAAGCGGCTCAACTTGCACTCGATGTTCGCGATGCCCACCGTGGGGAGGTCGACGATGGCGACGCCATCACCTAACACGTCGCTCGTTCATGACCCCGACGCGGTGGCGCAGGGGGTGCGTCGGTTGGACCAGCCGTGTTACCTCGTAATCACCGACCAGGGCACGGGGTACACCCCCGACCGAGACACCGCCAACCAATACCCACCGGGGCAGGTGATCTATGCGCCACCACAACCGGTGACCTCACTCGGAAACCCAACCTTTCGGCAGTTGTACGGCGTTCGGGCGGCGTACATGGCCGGTGCCATGGCGAACGGCATCGCCTCGGCGCAGATGGTGATTGCGCTCGGCAAAGCTGGATATTTGGGGTCATTTGGGGCGGCGGGTCTCGCGCCGTCAGCGGTCGAGGCGGCCATCGGCGAAATCGGGCGTGCGTTGGCACCGGGCACGTTCGCGTTTAATCTCATCCACAGCCCATCGGAGCCTGCACTCGAAGCGCGCATCGTCGATTTGTACCTCTCGCATGGGGTCACCACCGTCGAGGCGTCGGCGTTTTTGTCGCTTACGCCGGCTATCGTGCGCTATCGTGTAACGGGCCTCGATTTAAGCCCCTATGCAAGCAACCACATCAACTACAGTGT
>CAYSVE010000643.1:0-3651 GCA_964434365.1 uncultured Anaerolineaceae bacterium
TGGTTTACCTGGGTGTGATGGCCTTCCGTAGCAAACCCTTATCGCCCGATGATGATGCTCCCCCCGAGGCCCTTGGCTTGCGGGGAGCGTATCTATCCACACTGGGGTTGACCATCACCAACCCGGCAACGATTCTTGCGTTCGGGGCCATCTTCGCGAGCGTCAACATCGCAGAACGCGCCGGTGGCTACGGTGGCTCAGGCATCGTCGTAATCGGCGTGTTCCTCGGCAGTGCGCTGTGGTGGGCCATCCTCAGCACCGGCGTTGCGCTGCTACAGAAGCGCCTCGGCAACAAGCTGCTGGTATGGGTCAACCGCACGAGTGGCGTGGTGTTGGTCGTCTTCGGTATCGTGGCGATACTGTTGGGCGGTGGCTCACCGGAGTAATCGCCTTACATGCTGGGGCAGATGCACGTATCTGCCCCTACCCACCGCACCACTTTGCACCTAACATCCGCCCGAAGAATGATCGTTTGAGGACGATGCCCCATTGCGTATCCGATTGTGGCCTGCCGTGCTGGGTCTGTTGCTATTCTACGGGCTGCGCCTGCACGCGCTAACGGCGCTCCCGCCCTTTCTCGATGAGAGCATCCATGCGGGGCGTGCGGCGGGCATCCTCAGTGGGAACTTCCTCGGCTTTGCCGACCAGGGTAAACTGTTGCATCCGTACTGGCTGGCGTTGTTCAACCCCATCACGGCCGAACCGTGGCTCATACGCGCATCGACGCTGTTGCTACCGGTGCTCGGTGCAGCCGGGGCCTATGCGATAGCGGTTCGCCTCGCGAAGACGCGTGCCGCCGGGATCATCACATTATTGGTGCTGGCCGTGTCTCCGCTGCCGTTCTTCTTCGATCGCCTCGCCCTCGCTGATACCGCCCTGCACCCGGTCATGACGGGGTTCGTGCTCAGTACGCTCATTCTGTGGGATTACCGGCGTCCGCGTGGGTGGGCGGTCCTCGCCAGCGGCAGCCTGCTGGCAACAGCAGTCGCTGCCAAAGCGAGCGCAATCGCGATTGCGCCGCTGCCGCTGGTCGCGATGGTGCTGCTTCCGCGCAACTGGACACCCCGCACACGTGCCCTTACCGCAGTCGGCGTGTACGGGGTCGCCGTTGCCCTGTGGATACCTACCCTCACCGCCATACGCCTCACCGGCGAAACGTACTTCACGAAGTTGGGCTACCACACCGGTACCTCACGCAGCGTGCTCGATATTCTCGACGACACGCGAGCCGTGATGGCGATTCTTGCGCAGTACGCGTCGCCGTGGGCGTTCGGCACACTCGTTATAATGATGGCGGTCGCTGTGGGCGCACGCCCCTGGCAGGGCCTCACCGTACTCGCAGCCGTCGCCGGGTGGATCGCCTCGCTGCTGTTCATCGGTGGCGGCGTGCCCACCACTCGTTACCTCATGCCCATCGTGCCGTCGGCGGTGGCGCTCGGTGCCGCGAGTATCGCTGCCCTGCCCCCACGCGCGCGTGCGACCTACGCCTCCGGGGTTGTGTTGGTGTTTGTGTGGTTCGGTGCCCCGTTTATCGCCGTTGCCTACACCACCCCCACGAGCCTACCGCTTCCGCGCGGCGATGCCCTGGAGTACATCATGGCCGATAGCGCCGGCACCGCGCTACCGACCATCGCCGCCGTGCTGGCCGACCACGACGCTACAACGGTCGTTGGGCTGCTCTCCAACTGCGATACCCTCGCATACCTCACGGACATCGCCGTGGCATGCCCGCGCCTCGATGCCACCGGTGCGAACGTCGACGCCCTGCTTGCCAGCGTCGATGCAGCACGTGGGGTGGGGCACTTCGCTGTGCTGGAGCGCGGCCCAACCTATTTGCCTCCATCACTCGACGCCCAACAGATAACCGAAATTCAACGGCCTGGTGGGCTGACGTCGCTTGTGGTGTATTACCTGGGGGAAGGGTAGTGTTGTGTGGGCGAAAAAGCGCGCCTGGGAACTATAACAGTCGATGCACGGCTCTGCCATTTTGAGCTACCAGCCCGCGTAGTAGGCTGGGCAGGGTTCGAACCTGCAACCCGTGTGCACCCGGTCCGTGGCCGTTAGGTCGATTACCCAAATCGCAACGGCCCACACATCCTGAATTATAATGACCTCTAGTGACCTTGTCTAGGCCCTCCGCCTGTGCCCGTTTTTGACGAGTAGATACTGGCTCGCGGCTAACCGCGCGAGGTCTGGCCGCTCAACGAATACCACGATGCCGGCGCTCCATCGGCGCCGTCGAACGACCTCCTGTACATAATGCCGCACGAAGACGCTTTCGGTGGCAAATACCACACACAACAGGTTCGGTGGGAGCGACACAGGTGTGCGCTGGATCATATTGCCGAGCAAGTCATCGGGTATGGGCATTTCTTCCAGCAAGTCGAAAACCACCACAAATGGCTTTCGCATACGCCCCGGTGGCAGGCGTGTAATTTGCTTTTCTAGTTCCCCCCATGTCCACTCGGCACGAATTTGTATCGTAAGCAGCCCCACGAGTGTGTGGTCCCACTTGGTCTTTACGGGCATCAAAATATCCGATCATGGCGATGTGTAATGCGGAATGTAACCCTGATTATTAACTGGTATCTGGGCATTATACAGTGCAACAGCCATTTGCCAATAAAAAACCCCTCGATTAACGAGGGGGCCACGTTCCAAATGGGTTAGCATACACGTTATTGGGGATGTGCGACATGTGTTGTCGCACGGGCCTTAATTTGCTCCACGGCGATGTTCGCCTCCACGGTGAAGTTGTACATCGCGCCCTTGCCCTTGTAAAAAACCCCCACGAGATACAAGCCCGGTAGCCCGTGCACCTCGCGCCCCGTATCGCTGGGGTAACGCGCCCCAAGCGGGATCTCCTTGCCATCGGCATCGGTGATTGCCCAGGCGCGTTCATCACGCAATGGCCAATCCTGGTCGTCGGTATCGTAGTCGGCATCGAGGTACTGGTGTAGCACTGGTCGATACCCCGTCGCGAGGATCACCGCGTCGATTTCGTGTGTTGTGCCGTCGTCGAGTTCGACGCAACGGCCAAAAAATCGGCGCGGACCCGGTACGCAGATGACGTTTCCGGCCTTTACCGCATTGAGTAGCTCGGGCCCACGGGTGGCGGCGGCCCCGCTCTCTTCACCGGGGGCGGGGGTTCGTACACCCGCCTTTGCCAACCCCTCGAACTTGAGGTCGCCGACAGTCTTCAGTAGCGGTTTGCCGAGCGCATCCGGCAGGTGGTCCGCGAGGATCATCCACGCGTGTTTGGGCAGGCCCCACGGGTACCGGGGCCGCAGCACCACGCCCGTGCGCATGGACATCAGTACCGGGGGCGTATTGTCCAGCGCACCAAGTTCGGGCGCAATATCGACACCGCTCGGCCCATTGCCGACGACCATCACCCGTTTGCCGACGTACGGCGCTGGCCCGTCGTAATCGTGCGCATGGATCGCTTCGGCGGTGAAGTCGTCTGCGAGGCCGGGGATGTTCGGCCAAATGGGGTTCCCAAAGCGCCCTGTCGCGCTAATGACCACCGGGGCAGTGTACTCGCCCGCGTTCGTCTCGATGTGCCACAGGGCGGAGTCATCATGCCACAGGCGGATGACCTCCCCGCCAAAGCGCATAGCGAAGTCGTGCTTATCGGCGAAGCCTACAATG
>CAYSVE010000644.1:0-3646 GCA_964434365.1 uncultured Anaerolineaceae bacterium
GTCTCTCTGTAGACGACCGGCACCAGCCGCATCTTATTCCTGCGCGCGTGGGCAATTTCGAGGTTACAAACGGCAGACGAGACGCTATCGGGGCTGATGACGAAGACGAACGTATCGGCTTTTTCGATCGCCTCTTTGATTTCCGACCACCAATCGGCAGAAAGGGGAATATCTTGCCAGTCTACCCAAACATAACGGCCACTCTTTTCGCGCGCAGCGTGTAGGCGGCGCACGAAATCCCCGTCCCGGCGCGAGTAGGAAATCATGACGTCGCTCATCGCGTCTCCTCAATAGTGTGTCAGCTAACACCAATTAAAGGTACTTCACAGTGGGTAGTTTGGGCAAATACGGTTCGGTGAGGGTTTGGTAGGGGCGGGCCACACAGCGCTAAATCGGACATAGAGTCGTTATCCTTGGTAGTGTGTGCGACTTTACTCCAAAAGCAATAACACTATTAATGAATGGTGGGGCGTTTACTCGTAAAGGCAAATAGAGTAGAGTAGAGACGCATTCAACTTATCATAAATAGTACGTTGTGCGCTCATGGATCAAAAGCCGATCGATCAACTTCAGCAGCACATTGATGCCACCCAACAGTCTGTCCTAAATGCCCTTGAAATCCCGCTAAAGATTTACTGTGTCTCTCCAGATGACCCTGTAAAACCCCTCCTGTCTCTCCTTGGCTATAATTCCGAAGCAGTATCGTTGGATGGCATCGTTCATGAGCACGACAGAATCACATTCGATGCGTTCGTAAATAATCGGCAACATGATGAAATTCGGCAGGTCGAGTGCCGTATGCGCGACGCCGAAGGGCTGTGGCATTGGTATCGGCTGAAGCAACGGGGCAATATTGGCAGCATGGAAGCCCTGGATATCTGGGCCGATCCCGATGATCGATTCCGCGATTTGTTCGAGCATAGCCCGGTTGGCATCAACATCACCGATGCGAACGGTAGCACGATTTTCTCGAATCGGCAGATGAAGGTGCAGTTTGGCTTCGAACCCGATGACCCCATCAAGGTCGACCTTTTGCTGTTCACACACCCCGATGACCTCGGCGATAGCCTCGAAGTCGTGCGCGATGTGCTAAACAGCGGCCCCAATGTCCGCACCCGCGAGAAGCGGTACATCCGCGACGACGGCAGCTTCTTTTGGGCGCTCACGACGTCGCGTGTGGTCCGCGATGAGACTGGCGACGTTGTTCGAGGCTATGCTGTGGTGCAAGACATCACCGACCTTGTGATGATAAGCCAAGAGCTAGAGCGCAACGAACGGCGCCTGCATCAGGCAGGTGACCTGGCGAAGGTCGGTGCCTGGGAGATAGACCTACAGCAGAATACAATTTTGCTGACGGAACAGACTCGAAAAATCTTCGAACTGCCCGATGACTACGTGTTAACGCTTGAGAGTGCACTTAGCTTATACGATGAGGATCGCGCTCAAGATATGCGCAGCGTGATCGAAGGCGCGACGAAAGGCCAACCGTACGACATCGAGTTGCCAGCAACGACGGCAAAGGGCAATCGGCGTTGGGTGCGGTCGATGGGGGTGGCGGATTTCGAGGACGGTGTTGCCGTCAGGGTTCGGGGTGCCGCACAGGATGTCACCGAACAGGTGCGCATACGCCATGAACTAGAGCAAAGCCGTTGGCTTGTCCAACAGGCTGGGGCGCTCTCGAAAGTTGGCGGCTGGTCCTACGATTTGCGTACCGGCGACATCTATTGGACCGCAGAGACGCGCCAGCTGTATGGTGTAGACGATAACTTTGTGCCAGTCTTCGAAAATGTGCTGGGCTTCCACGATGAGGAATCGAACCCTCGCTTACAGGCTGCCATCGAAGGCGCCATCAACGGGACGCCATACGATATCGAACTGAGGATGACCACCGCGACCGGACGAAAATGCTGGGTGCGAGCCATCGGCGTCCCGGCAACCGAAAATGATGAGATTATTCGCCTGTATGGTGCCGTGCAGGACATCACCGACCAGATTCAAATGACCCAGGCCGTAGAGCGCAACGAGCGCTTGCTGCAACAGGCTGGCGAACTCGCACAGGTGGGCGCGTGGGAACTGGACCTGCGCGCAAGTTCGCTGACATGGACGGAGCAGACGCGACGGATCTTCGAAGTGCCGGACGACTTTACACCCACCTTGGACACCGCCCTGGCCTTCTACCACGAGGATTATCTCGCGCCCCTGCAAGCTGCCCTCGAACGCGCACAGCATGGCGAAGCGTTCCAGGAAGAACTATTGATAAAAACTGCACAGGGGAAAACACGCTGGGTGCAGGTCATCGGGCAAGCGGCTATCGAGGATGGCGAGGCGATTCGGCTGTACGGGGCCATACAGGATATTACCGAGCAGCGTAAGGCCGCCGAAGCGCTGCAAAACCTCATCCGCGACATTGATGCTGGGGTGTTGTTGCAGGGGCCAAACGCCGAGATGTTGATGGCGAACGAGATGGCTGTTCGATTGCTTGGGTTAGAGCAGGATGACCTGCTCGATCGTAGTTCACACTCGGCAGAATGGCTGGTCGTGAAGGAAGATGGCTCACCGTTACCCTCTGCCGACCACCCGGTGCCCCAGGCCATCGCGACTGGCAAGCCGGTTCGTGATGTGGTGATGGGCGTGTACAACCCGGCCTTGGCCGAATACCGATGGCTCATGGTAAGTGCGGTGCCGCGTGTGACGCACGATGGGTCTGTCGAGGATGTGGTATGTAGCTTCGTGGACATCACCGAGCGCATCCTTGCAGAGCGTGCCCTGCGCGAGAGTGAGGCCCGCTACCGGACGCTATCGGCAAATATGCCCCGTAGTGCAATACTGCTCTACGACCATGACCTGCGCTATGTACTGGTCGATGGTCCCGAGATCGAACGCACGGGGTACTCCAAGACTATGGAAGGCCAAACCCTGCGCGAAGTCATGCCAGCCGAATTTGCCGATTTCGTCGAGCCACTGATGCGCCAGACATTGCAGGG
Organism: uncultured Anaerolineaceae bacterium; assembly: GCA_964434365.1. Classification (GTDB taxonomy): domain Bacteria; phylum Chloroflexota; class Anaerolineae; order Aggregatilineales; family Phototrophicaceae; genus CAYSVE01. The sequence goes on from CAYSVE010000644.1 coordinate 2,985, forward strand.
TGCCTCGATGAGCCTGGAGGTGCCGTACGAGGACCTGATCTACCACATCCACTACGTACCCATAACCGACGATGATGGTAAGGTGCTTCATGGCATGGTGCTCGCGCAGAACATCACCGAGCAAAAACGGGCAGAACAAGCCCGTGCCAAGCAGCAGCAGGAACTACAAACCATTATCGATTCGCTTCCGGCGGTTGTCATCTACAAGGACACACAAAATCGTATGGTGCGTGCGAACCGGGCCGCCGCCCAGATGTACGGTGTGCACCACCCCGATATGCTCATCGGCCTGCGCCCCGACGATATGAATGTGCCAGAGGCCGAGGCGTTCTATCGCGATGATCGTGAGGTGCTTACGACCGGCCAGCCCAAACTCGACATCATCGAATCGATGACATTGAACGGCCAAACCCGCTGGCAACGTACCGACAAAGTCCCCTACCGCGACGAGAACAACAATATCACCGGGGTCATCGCCATTGTGCAGGATATCACCGCGCGCAAAGCTGCCGAAGACGCCCTGCGTGAGAGTGAGGCCCGGTACCGGGCCCTCGTCGAAAACACAGGCCTGCCGATTATGTACTACGACTATCACGGGGAGGTCTTGCTTGCCAACGGCGCTGCTGCTCAACTCCACCAGCACGCCGCGACCGATTTGGTGG
>CAYSVE010000645.1:0-3644 GCA_964434365.1 uncultured Anaerolineaceae bacterium
GAGGATCATCATTCGTTAGTCAGATGTAGGCTTCGCTTTTGTCCTTTTGCCAGGTAAGATATGCACTGAGATTGCAGCAATCTGCACGAATTCGCGTATAATCGCAGTGTATCACGATTTTTCGTGCAAAAACAAGATGAAACACGCAAAAAGAAGAAAGTGAGGCGTGCAACGTTGCTCCCCAACGAACGACGGCAACTTATTTTGGACCGGCTGCGGCAAGATGGTCGGGTTATTGCGAAGGACATCAGCCACGAACTCGATGTGTCGGAAGATACGATTCGGCGCGACCTGCGCGAACTCGCCCAGGAAGGCCTCTTGCAGCGGGTACACGGCGGCGCGCTCCCGGCATCCCCGGCGATTGCCGATTTTGCGGAGCGTGAGGCCATCGGCCCGGAGGAGAAAGTCGCTATTGGGCGCGCCGCTGCGGCGCTGGTCGAGCCGGGGCAGGTCGTCATTCTCGACGGCGGCACGACTGCCGTCCAGGTTGCGCGGCATTTGCCGCCTACCCTCCGGGCAACGGTCGTTACGCACAGCGCGCGCACTGCTTTCGAACTGGTGAGCCACCCCACGGTGGAGGTGATTCTCATCGGCGGGAAGCTGTTCAAGCATTCGATTGTGTCGGTGGGTGCCGCAGCAATCGAGGCGATTCAACAGATACGCGCAGACCTGTTTTTCATGGGCGCGACGGGTATTCACCCGGAGGTTGGCCTGAGCACGGGCGACTACGAGGAAGCACAGGTCAAGGGGGCGCTGAGCCGACAAGCCGCCGATACATTCGTACTGGCGTCCCAGGAGAAACTCGGTGCGGCATCACCCTTCATCATCGCCCCACTAACGGAAGTCAGCGGGTTGGTTGTGAGCAGCGCAGCGGACGAGGGCGCATTGCAGCCGATGCGCGCGATTGGGCTAAGCATCGTCGTGGCAGAATAATATTGTGCTGAAGTACGCTATAGATTTTCCGTGCGAACTCGTGTGGTTTGGTCGCAAATAGGTGATGACGAAAACGCCACGATACATCATGTGAATCAAACCAGAAATTATGAGTCCGGCGGGCGACTGGCCGCAGCTTACCGCCGCCATCGAAGCCGGGGCGTCAAAAGGCAAGGCTATGTGACCTTCAACATATCGGCCATGTTTGCCTACGGAATACATGAACGCGTCAAGCTTTCGGTACTACTCCACAGGCGTCAGTAGCGTTTTCACGCCGGTCTTCGCGGCGAAGGTGTCGAAGGCTTTTTGCCAGTCGGTCACATCGTAGGCGTGCGTGATGAGCGGGGCCGTTTTCACCGCGCCTGTTGCGAGCAACTTCAGGGCTTTGTCCCACGCTGAGGGCACACTTGCGTTACTGCCCGTGACGATGAGTTCTTTGTAACAAACCTGATCCAAATCCCACGCGATAGACTGACCGAACAGGCCGATTTGCACGTAGCGCCCGCGCCGTCGCACGAGTGTGAGTAACTGTTGTGCGGCAGGCCCGGCCCCCGAGCACTCGTAGACGACATCCGCGCCAAGGCCCTCTTGCGTGATTTGCGCAATCAGCGCATCTGGTGGGGTTTGTTGCACATTCACGGTGTAGTCGGCACCGAGGTCCTGGGCAAGCTCCAGCCGAAGGGCATCGGCGTCGGTGCCTAGCATCACGACTGTCGCCCCGGCAGCTTTTAGCACTTGCAATGTCAACAGGCCTATTGCCCCTGGCCCTGCGACCACGGCCACATCGCCAGGGGCGACGCTGTTGCTGCTCAACACACCGTGGACCACGCACGCTAGCGGCTCCGTGAGTGCCCCCTCGTGGAAGTCGATGTTTTCGGGGAGGAGGTGCACGTTCGTCGCAGGCACGATGAGGTACCGAGTGAACCCACCATTCACGCCGGAGCCGATCGAAAGGCGGTTGAGGCACAGGTTGTGCTGCCCTCGACGGCAGTACATGCACCTGCCACAAGTCGAGAAGTACGTCTCCGACGTGACGGATTGTCCGCGTAGCGCGCTATCGACATCCGCCCCGACCGCGACGACCTCACCTGCTACTTCGTGCCCCAGTACAACCGGCGGGCGCGAACGAAATTCATCCTTGTAGATGTGGATGTCGGTCCCGCAGATGCCTGCCGCTCGGATTTCGATCTTCACGTCGTTGGGGCCGGGTTGGGGTTCGTCGATGTCGCGCACTTCGATGTTGCCGACACCACTCGCAACTTTCATCACTGCTTTCAATTTGAGTGCTCCGAAGAAATTTCTTGAATTCTCTCTCAAATGTATCTTACATCGCTGCTCGTAACGTTGTCGAAAATACCGATCAGTTTATCGGCACACCCCACAACAAGTATAGCCCGGCCATCATCGCCGCGAGCGTGACAAACACCATCCCGAAGCCGACCTTGAAGAAGTCATTAAACTGGTAGCCACCTGGCCCCATCATCAAAATATTAACGGGGTGTGCGATCGGCGTGAGGAAGGCCATGGAGCAGGCCATCGCCACGGCGACGGACATTGCGCGCGGGTCGATGCCAGTTTGCACTGCTGCGTTAATTGCAATCGGCCCGATGAGTAACGCCGTCACCTGCCCGCCGATGATTTGCACAACCAGCATCGTGAGCATAATCATCGCTGCGACGAGTAGCATTGGGCTGCCCCCAGCCGTCACTGTCACGAAAAATTGGCCGACGCGGTTTGCTAATCCCGATTGGGTGATCGCGAGGCTCAGTGGTAGCATCCCCGCGACGAGGAAGATCACCCGCCACGAAATAGCCGCGTAGAACTGTTCCATCGTGAGGCAGCCAAATACCACCATCGCAACCGCCCCGGCCAGCATGGCAATCGGCAAAGAAACGAAATTGAGAATGCCCAACAATAACACGATCGCCGTGATGGTGATGGCGAATGGCGCTTTGTCGGTGCGCATACTCAGGTTGGCATACTCGCCCGAGGGCAGGATGTAATCTGGGTTGGTTGTTAGCTTTTCGATGTCGAGGGACTGCCCCACAACGAGCACCGCATCGCCGACGCGCAACGGCATCTTTCGCACATCGGTGTGGTGGCTGTCGCCATCGCGCCACAGCGCAATCGCGAGTAGTCCGGACTCGCTGTTAAGCTTCATGTCGGAAAGCGTTTTGCCAATCGCGGCGGAGCGTGGCGCAATCATGATTTCGATCGGCTCGATGGGTAAGTCGTGGTGTTCGTTGTGGATTTCGTCATCGATGAGTGTCGTGCCCCACTCCAGGAAGGGCCTTACCCGCTCTTCCTTGCCGACGATCAACAGTTCATCGTTGGCGAAGAGCATTTGATCGGGTTTGGGTATGGTGATGGTCTCATGGTCACGCCAGATTGCCGCTACCGTGAGGCCTAACTGCGTGTTGATGGCGCTATCTCGGATGGTTTTATTCGCAAGTACCGAATGCCGCTCTATTTTTACCTGCCATAACCTCTCGGACAAATGATATGTCTCCCTGAGGTCGGGGTGATTGAACCTTTGGGTTAGCGATTCGCGATTTGGCAACAAGAACCTGCCGACCACCACCATGTAGATGAGGCCCGCGATGACGATTACGCCACCGGTGGGGATGAAGTCCAACATACCCAAACCGTCGAAGTCCTGCGCGATGAGCAGTTCGCTCATCAATATGTTCGCTGTGGTGAGGTATGTTGCC
>CAYSVE010000646.1:0-3643 GCA_964434365.1 uncultured Anaerolineaceae bacterium
CGCGCACACCCCCGCCACCCCGAACCACCCCACGCGCGATGTCGTCAGGCCCAGGCCAACCGCCAACAGGCACCCCGCCCCGAATAACCCATACGGCGCAAACGATGACGTCATGCCCCAGAAGCGGAAGTAAAAGCCACTGAACAGCACCAGCAACCCCGCCACCCACGCCGCGCGCGAAGTTTTCCCCAGCCGCCAACCCAGCCAGAACCCGATAACGGCCACCCCGGCCCACATCAGCGCGAAGGGCATCTGCGCCCCCCCGTACCCCACCCCGAAAATCCACATGCCCACCGCCGCCACCAGCGACGCCATCGGCATCCAGTATGCGTTGGAGGGGAACGGCAATTCGTCTCCCGCGCCGATGTACGTCCACACGTACGCGTCCGTGAGGCCCTCGCCCGTTACGAGGCGTTCGGCGGCGTTGTAGTAGTAGAAGGCATCGGTGTAGCCCGGGCGAGCCACCGTATAGCGCGTCACAATGAGCGCGAAGACCGTTGCGAGAACCGCAAAAAAGGCGTAGCTGCGACGGCTCATGCGGCGATAGCCGGGGGGGCCTGGTTCCACCAGGCGCGGCGCGTGAGCACTAGGGCCAGCAGCACCAGCGGCGGCAGCGGCAGGAACACCGTCAGATTTTCGAGGTTCGGCGATATCACCGTCTGCGTGAAGTGAACCCACGGTACCACCAACAGCATCAGCAGAATCAGGATATTCCACACGGGGTTCAGCCGCTTGAGCACCATCAGCAGCACCAGCGTGAACACCACGTAGTGTGGGGTCGCCGTGCGCGGCGCGACCGCGTGCGTTACCAGCAGCGTAACAGCCACCGCCCACAGTAGGCGCTCGTCGCGGCGTTGAACCAGCACGCCGTACCACGTCCACAGCAGCCAAACCACCAGCGGAATCGTAATCGCGTAGCCGATAATCGTGCTCACCGGCGGCGACAACCCCAGCCACACCTCACTGAAAATCCAGTGGAGCGCGCCATCGCGCGTGTAGGTGGGGTATTGTTGCACCTGCCCCAGCCAATCGAACAGCCATGTGGGCACCAGCGCAAACGATGCGAGCATCAACCCACCGAAGGCTACGCTGAACGCGCCCACGAAGCGCCATCGACCGGCGCGCAGGCCCCACAGCAGCAAAAACGGCACGATCAAATAGCCCATTTGCGGCTTGATGGTACTCAGCGCCAGCGCCGCCCCCGCGACAACATCGCGCTCTTTCGAGAGGCCCCATAGCGCCAGCGCGGTGAGCGCGTACACCACGTGGCTCGGCTGCCCCAGGATAAGCCCGCGCAGCGCGTAATAATTCAACAGGGCGAAGATCATCAGTGCGGCCAGCATCAGCGGGGAGGGCCGCCAGCGCACCACATCGAGTAGCAACAATAGCCCCGCGATGAGGCACACCTCCAGCAGCACCATCCACACGGCGGAGGCCCACGCATACGGCAGATAAACCAGCGGCCCCACCACGAACACCGTGTAAAACGGGTACGCGAACAGGCCAAGGTCTTCGCCATCGGCGGCGGCGCGCCCGTAAATGCGCGTTTGGATGTTTAGGGTGGCCTCGTCGCCGTAGGGGTTCAGGCCATCGACGAAGAACGACCGGGCCGCCTCCCACCGAGACATGTAATCGTTCAGACCGGGGTAGGGCCGCGTGAGGGTGAGGTAGGTGCCGACGACGTTCGCAATCAGCGCAACGACAATCAACACCCCTGCCAGTGCGCGCTGCATTTACGCCATTCGCTTGAACAGCAGCCGCACGCGTGTGGGTTCCACCGATTCACTCAGGAGTTCCCAGCCTTCGGCCCCGTATTCGTTGAGCATACGGGTGTAAAAGTCGTCGACCGTGAGCAGTTGGCCGCCAGTGTCCAGCGCATAGCCGACGTTGTCCGCGTGCTCCTTCCAGTTCGTGATGAATACCTCAAGGTACTCCCAGCGTGGCCCAGCACTGCCCGCCCGCCGCGTGACGATGCCGCTGTCGGCGGCGGCTTGTGCCTCGAAGGGCAGCGGCCTTTTCACCGGGGCGTGGTCGGCAAGTTGCTCCAGCCACTGTTGGGCCGTGGTGCTCTCTGGTAACGTGTTGAGGATGGCCCGCGCAGCCTCGTAATCCTTCGCGATGATGAGATCGCGCGCTTCCTCCAGGCGTGCCCGCGACATCTAGCGCTCTCGCTTGATTGGGGTTGGCTTCTGCGGCGTCTTGGGCGTTGGGGGAGTCGTAGACCCGGCAACGGCCTGTTCGGCGGCTGCGGCCTGCTTGGCGCGGGCCTCCTGCGGCGGTGCAGCCTGCCCTGCCGAGGCATTGCCCTTAGCGCGCTTGAAGATGAACTCTTCGCCCTTTTCGCCCATCACCGCGACCATCTCCCATCCCTTGTCGCCGAGGATGTTCATCACATCTGCCGGAACTTTGTCCTTCAGGTCGACGTTTTTGCGCCCGTTGATGTAGAAGTCTGTGCGTCCATAGTGTGAGTTGAAGCTCATCGTCATGTATTCCCAGCGTTGCATTTAGTCCTCTTTCTGCTTTTGGCGTTCACGTCGGAAGTTCAGGTACCCGTCGATTTCTGGGCGTAGGAACGCCAGCACGTTGGGCACCATCGCTAAGATAACCAAGCCACACCCTATCCAGATGAAGGTGGGTGTGTCGCTGAAAATCAGGATGAAAGCCCCGATGGCCCCTACACTGATGGTGAAGAGTTGGCGGGCACGCTTGGGTATCATTATCGGCATCTCAGGTCACAATATATCACGTTTTTCATTATTCTGCGGGTTCTTTGCGCAGTTCGCGGTAGGTTAGCAGGCTTAGCAAAATTAGCAGGCCGGTACGAACGAGCACTAGCGTCACGAAGGGCGTGTAAAGGGCACCCTCGGCGAAACCGCCAGTTTCGGCAGTGCGGATGAACAGCACCGGGTACTCGGTAAAGGTAACAAAACTGAGCGTCGTCGCAAAGAGCACGCCGGTTCGGTTGGGGAAAACCAGCAGCGTGAGCGGCACGATTTGCAACAACCACTGCGGCGACCATCCCTGCGCTTGCAAAAAGAAGATGAGCAGCGTGATGAGCACAAACGCCACGAACCCGCGTGAATCGGTACGGCGGGTGCGCCACAACACGAACAACCCCAATAGCCCCGCCACACCCAACCGAATAATCCCCGGCACTACAGGTGGGTTGCCGCGTAGGGTGTAGGCGTTGGCCGGGTCCAGGCGTTCGTCGGCAGCGCCGAAAATACCCGTGCTCGTGTTGCCATCGATGAGCGCCCATACCGTCTGGTAGCTCGCCTTATTGAACTGCGACACCAGCGACGGCAGCGTCATGTCGCGGGTGGCGGGGTTCGCCAACAGCGGCACATACGGTATCGCAAACAGGCCCACCAGCACCGCTGTGAAGATCGCCGCGCGGCGCGGTGACCGAAAGCGCCACACCGCACCGACCACCAGCGCGGGGATGAACTTGATGAGCGCGCCAAACGCCGCCACCACCACGGCAGGCCAGTCGCGGTCGTTGATGAGGAACCATATCCCCAGCAACACGAAGAACACCACCGCCGTTTCGAACGTCCACCACAGGAAGACCAACGGCGCGAACAACAGCGCGTATATCCAGGCGAGGGTTTGGCCGGTGGCGGCACTGTACAACTTGCTACCG
>CAYSVE010000647.1:0-3632 GCA_964434365.1 uncultured Anaerolineaceae bacterium
ACGCCCTCACGCGGATGATCAACCTGCGCGAGGTAATTATGCGTCGCTATGCCGACAGCCCCCTCAGCGACGACGACCGCATCATCTTCATTTATCTCGATGACCTCATCGCCGACAACCTCGACATGCTCTTCCCTGGCATGACCGTGCTAGAGCACACCCCGTTCCGCGTGACGCGCAATGCGGACATCGACTACGAACAGGAGGATGAAGACGAACCCGAGGACATTTCGGCGCTCATCGAGGCGAGTGTGCGCGAACGGCGCTTTGGGCCAGTGGTGCGCCTGAGTGTGCCGCAGGGCATCGGCGAGCGCACGCTCGAACGGCTCATCGAGGAGTTGGAGGTGAACCCCGAGCGCGATGTGTACTTCGTCGATGGCTCGTTGGGCGCGGCCAGCCTCGCAGACATCGTCGATGTCGACCGCGACGACCTCAAGCACCCGCGCTATGCGCCACGCGTGCCCGAGCCGCTGAACCAGGGCGGCAACATCTTCGATGCCATTCGCCAGCGCGATCACATCGTCCACCACCCTTACGATTCGTTCGGCCCGGTGGAGGACTTCTTCAAGACGGCAGCACGCGACCCGAACGTGCTCGCCATCAAAGCGACGTTGTACCGCGTGGGCAAAAACAGCCCCGTCGTGCGCGCGTTGATGGACGCCCGCGACAACGATAAGCAGGTCGCCGCATTGGTAGAACTGAAGGCGCGCTTCGATGAGGCCAATAACCTGGAATGGGCGCGCGCGATGGAGCACAAAGGCGTGCACGTAACGTATGGCGTCGAGGAACTGCCAGTGAAGACACACGCCAAAATCGCGCTCGTCGTACGTCGTGAAGGCGATACCGTCCGTCGGTATGTGCATTTGGGCACGGGCAACTACAACGCCGGGACAGCTCGCATCTACGAGGACATTGGCCTGATGACCAGCAACGACGAAATCGCCGATGATGCTTCGCGGCTGTTCAACCGGCTGACGGGCTTCGCCCCGGCGACGACTTACTCGCGGCTGCTTGTCGCGCCGGACTTTTTGCGGCCCAAACTGCTGGACCTGCACGACGGAGAAATCGCCGCCGTGGAAAGTGGCAAGGCGAGCCACGTCATCCTCAAAATGAACCAGCTAGAGGAAGACGCCATCATCGCGAAGTTGTACGAGGCGTCGATGGCGGGGGTGAAGGTCAGCATGATTATCCGTGGCTTTTGCTGCCTGCGGCCTGGCGTCGAGGGCCTCAGTGAAAACATTCGTGTGATTAGCATTCTGGGGCGTTTCCTCGAACACAGCCGCGCGTACTACTTCCCCAATGCCGCCGAGGGTGAACGGTTGTACTGCGGCAGCGCGGACCTCATGCGGCGTAACCTGCTCAACCGCGTCGAGGTCGTCTACCCGGTGCTGGACCCGCAACTGCGAGCACGCATCGTGCGGATGCTAGAAACCGAGCTGGCCGATAACCAGGGCGCGTGGGAAATGCAGCCAGACGGCACATTTATCCCTGTGGAACCGGCACCCGGTGAAGCGCCGTTGGAGGCACAAAAAGTGTTCATGGAGAAGAGTTTCGGCGGGTAGGCAGCTTGCGGCGACGCGCCACCACCCGAAAAACCGCATAGGCGAGCCGAAACTCGCCTGACCGTTATCGATATTTGGTTGTAGCATTCAGGTGCGTGAAGCCCGTGCTATTGCGGATTTTTTATCCCAGCCGAAGCCGAATCGTAAGCCAAAGACGCTGCAACTCCGCCCTGAACTGCCCTCAGTATGGCATAGAACATGCGTTCTGTCAAGCGATTGGGAGCAGCGGCAGCAGGTCCGGCAGGCGCTCGATAATGTAGTGCGGTTGGTGTGGCCCGAGCGGCCACGGGTGGAAGCCGCGCACCCACACACCGGTGAGGCCCGCGTCCGCCGCGCCGATGACGTCGGCAGAGGGATGGTCGCCGACGAACCACGCCGACTCCGGCATCACGTCGATTTCGGCGAGCGCGCGGTGGAATATGGCCGGGTCGGGCTTGCGAATACCGACTTCCTCCGAAACCTGCACGGTGCTCATGTAGGCGCGTACCCCGAGCTTGGTGAGGGTGGCATGTTGCAGCTTCGTCGGCCCGTTGGTGATGATCCCCGTGCGCACGCCCCGTTTCTTCAAGTCGTTGAGTACCTGCCGTAGCCCGGTTGTGGGTTGGGCGCAGCGCCCGAGTTCGCTGTACCAGTAGCTCTTCAGTGCCCCCGCCGAGGGCGTGCGTCGCCAGCTAAGGCCCACCTGGAGTATTTGCCAGCGCTGCTCTAGCGGACGGTAGCCACCGCCGTCGGCCTCCTGAATCACGCTCGTCACCTGCTCGATCGTCACGCCGTGCTCGAAGTCGCTGCGATAGCTGACGTAAAACCACAGCGCGAACACCTTCAACGAGGCATTGCGGTCGGTGAGTGTGTTATCGAGGTCGAACAGCACGGCCTCTACCGCCATAGCATCACCGTCCCGTCATCGGTGCCGATGGCAAGCGCGTCGTCCGTCACCGCGACCGATGTGGCCAGTGCCTCTGGCCGGAACAACGCCCAAGGCGCACCGTCGATGTCGTGCACGCGCAACTCGCCATCGAAGTTGATAACCGCGATTTGCGTTGCGCTGGCGGCGAGGTCGATCACCGGGGAGACGGTACCGAAGTCGAAAAGTGGCTCCCCCGTGGCGGCATCCCAGGCGCGCACCCTGGCATCGAACCCGGCGGAATACAACACCGCCCCGACGAGTTCCACACCAGTGACCTCGCTACCGTGCGCGTCGAGGGTATAGCGTTCGTTGCCGGTGTCGACATCGTACACGGCGACGACATCCGCCGGGAAGCCGACCGCGACCGCGACCGTTTCGCCGTCGAAGGCGAGGTCGTTCACCGGGGGTGCGGGCAACACGATTACGCGTTGGAGCGTTTCGGCAGCCGCATCGTAGATGCGCACAGTACCATCGCCCGCGCCATACACGAAGCGGTCTTCGGCGAAGGCCAGCCCGGTTACAGCCGCCTGGTGGAAGATGGTGCGATGCGCCTGCTCCACGCTTGCCAGGTCGCGTATCACGATGCGGCCCTGGAAGTCCGACGAGGCGAGGAACGCGCCGTCGTCGCTGTAGGCCAGGGCGCGCACCTGCAACCCCTCGCCACTGAACACATCGACCCCCGGCGACAACGCAATCAGCGTGTCGTCGGCCCCGCTGGCGACCGTCTCGCCGCCGGGGCTGAACACCAGCGCGTTCACGCGGCCTGCGTGTACGGCGAACGTCTCCGGCTCGGCGGCAAGGTCTACCTGGGCGAATAGCAAGGGGGCAAGTAACAGCCAGCGCAGCATAGGTCTCTCTCTCGAATCGTCGTTTGGCGGGAGTATAGCGCATCGGGCGGGTGTGGTCATCTGCGGGAGGGTGCCTTATAATGCGCCCCGTTTGATTGGAGAGTATCTCGTTAAAACCCGTCTCAGGTTTCTCAGACGGTTTTTTAACGCACCTACGGTATGTTCCAGTTCGTCTTTCGTTCGTACTTAACCGAAAGCAACCGCCTATGATCGAAGTAGAAAATTTGACCAAGTCCTACGGGACGTTCCATGCGGTGAAGGGCATCACCTTTACTGCCGAACCGGGCCAGGTGACCGGCTTCCTGGGGCCAAACG
>CAYSVE010000648.1:0-3631 GCA_964434365.1 uncultured Anaerolineaceae bacterium
GGTGCTCGTACTGCTGCGCACTCAGCACGATCAACTCCTCGGCAGGGCTAGGATACCCCAGTTGAATGCGCATCAGGAAGCGGTCTAGCTGTGCCTCCGGCAATGGGAAGGTACCCTCGTATTCGATTGGATTTTGCGTCGCGAGGATCAAAAACGGGTTGTCCATCGGGTATGTACGACCGTCGACCGTAACCTGTCGCTCCTCCATCGCTTCGAGCAGCGCCGCCTGGGTTTTCGGCGTGGCGCGGTTGATCTCATCCGCGAGGACGATTTGCGCCATGATGGGGCCGGGCCGGAACTCGAACTCGCGCGTCTTCTGGTTGAACAGGGACACGCCGGTCACATCGGTTGGCAGCATATCGGGCGTAAACTGGATGCGGCTGAAGCTGGCCCCGATGACGCGCGCGAGCGTCTTCGCCATCATGGTTTTACCCACCCCGGGGATGTCTTCGATGAGAATGTGCCCCCGGGCGATTAGCCCCAGCACAGTCAGGCGGATTTCGTTGCGCTTCCCGATTATCACCTGTCCGACGGACTGTGCGATGCGCTCTGCGACCGATTGGACGTATGGGACTTGGTTGCGCGCTGCAACCTCGGGGGTGCGTCGGGTATCGTGTGGGTAGTCGCACATAAGCCTCGGGGGGTGGTTGCTGTACGGAATACGGCCATTATGACACAGCGCGCCGAAAATTGTACCCTGCGCCTGCCCCGCGTTCGCTGGACGGTGCTATGGGCACCAGCATATGCTATACTAGGCGTATCTTTTTGAAGTCGCCAGTTTAGCTTAACGAATCGTCATCTCGCCCGGTATAGCCGGGTCCACTGTTTGAAAGGAGCAATTGCATGGCGAAATCGCGCACCGAGTTGATGGTCGAACGCCTTCAGGAACTGCAATCCACCACCCCGGAGATCGAGGCCTCGGCAGTGGTTAGTGTGGATGGCCTCATCATGGCGTCGGCCCTGCCAGCTAACGTCGAAGAAGACCGTGTATCCGCTATGTCCGCCGCGATGCTCTCCCTGGGTGAGCGTATCTCCGGCGAGTTGGGGCGTGGGTTGTTGGATCAGGTGTATGTTCGTGGGAACGACGGCTACGTGATCCTTATGTCCGTCGGCGACGAGGCCGTACTCACGACCCTGGTGAAGGAAGGGGCCAAATTGGGCCTTATCTTCCTGGATATGCGCCGGGCCGCAGACCACCTGAACGAACTCGTCTAGGCGATTTTTCTTAGCCCAAACAAGCAAACACTGGCGGCGGCGGGGGCTGTACATCCTCGCCGCTGCTTTATTTGTACACGAGAGAAGGACATGACAGAACCCAAGTACATATTTTGCACGGGGGGCGTCGTTAGCTCCGTAGGCAAAGGGGTAACGGCGGCGGCCATCGGGCGCATCCTCAAGGCGCGCGGGCTGAAGGTTGCCATCCAAAAGCTCGACCCATATCTAAACGTCGACCCTGGCACGATGAGTCCGTACCAGCATGGCGAGGTATTCGTCACCGCAGACGGTGCCGAGACCGACCTCGACCTGGGCCATTACGAGCGATTCATCGACGAAAGCCTGAACCGCGCGTGCAACATCACCGCCGGGCAGGTCTACAGCCACGTCATCGATAAAGAGCGCCGGGGCGACTTCCTCGGTGGGACGATCCAGGTGGTGCCACACATCACCAACGAAATCAAACGGCGCATCGGGTTGGTAGCCCGCGAAACGCGTGCCGACGTCGTCATCGTCGAGGTAGGGGGGACGGTCGGCGACATCGAAGGCCAGCCATTCCTCGAAGCCATTCGGCAGATGCGCAGCGCGCTGGGCCGTCACGACACGCTTTACGTCCATGTGACGTTTTTGCCCTACATCGGCGCGACGGGCGAACTGAAGACCAAGCCCACACAGCACAGCGTGCGTGAGCTGCGCGGCATCGGTATTCAACCGCAGGTGATTATCCCACGGACGGACTACCCGGTGACCAAGGAAGTCGTCGACAAGATCGCGCTATTCTGCGATGTCGACCAAGAAGCCGTCATCCCGCTCGTAACGAACGATGTGCTCTACGAAGTGCCGCTTATCCTCGAAGATGCGGGCCTGGGTGACTACATCGTGGAGCACTTCCAGTTAGATACACGCCCCCCCGACCTCACCGAGTGGCGCGACCTCATCGCCGATATGCGCGCCGCCGAGGATACCGTGCGCGTGGCAATCGTCGGTAAGTACGTCGAACTCCACGACGCCTACATGAGCGTCAAGGAGGCTTTGTTGCACGCCGCAACACAGCAAGGGCGCAGGCTAGAAATCGTGTGGGTCAACAGCGGCGACCTCGAACGCGGCAAGGCCTACGATTTATTGGAATCGGTGGACGGCATCGTGGTGCCGGGTGGTTTTGGCTACCGTGGGGTGGAGGGCAAAATCTGCGCGGCGAAATTTGCTCGCGAGCACAGCGTGCCCTACCTCGGCCTTTGCCTGGGGATGCAGGCGATGTGCATCGAGTTCGCGCGGCATGTGATGAACCTGGAAAACGCCAATAGCGCGGAGTTCGAGATGAACACGCCAGACCCGGTCATCGACCTGATGCTGGAGCAGCGCAACATCACCGAAATGGGCGGGACAATGCGCCTGGGCTTGTACCCGTGCGATGTAACGGCGGGCAGCCTTGCCGCAGCGGCCTACGCCGCCGGTCGCATCGAAGAACGCCACCGGCATCGCTTCGAGTTCAACAATGCCTATCGCGCGGCCTTCGAGGCGGCGGGGATGGTTTTCAGCGGCATTAACCCGGATAACGACCTGGTCGAAATCTCGGAGTTGGACGACCACCCGTTTATGGTGGGTAGTCAGTTCCATCCCGAGTTCCTTAGCCGCCCGAACCGGCCACACCCGCTATTCGCGGCGTTCATCCGTGCGACGATGACCCAGCAGCAACAGCCACAACAGGTGGAGGAAGAACATGTCGGTTGAGACTTTTATCAGGGCCATGCCGAAGGTCGAGCTTGGCGTAAACCTCGAAGGTGCAGCACCACGCGAAACACTACTGATGCTTGCCGACCAGAACGAAATGGGCGAACAGGTCAAGCACTTCGACCGCTGGCTACAGCAGTTCGATGAACCCGACTTCAAAACGCTCGATAGCCTCACAGCGATGATACGTAGCTGGATGCAATACCCCGACGACCTTACCCGGGCGGTGTACGACCTTGGGGTGGCGCTATCCAAGCAGAACATTCGCTACGCGGAGGTGAGTGTGCATCCGCTTAGCCATGTGACGGGTGACTTCACCTTTGGCGAGTTCATCGAGGTATTGAACGACGGTCGTAGCCGTGCCGAGCGTGCGTGGGGCATCCAGTTACGGTGGGTGATGGTCGTGCCACGCAACGAGCCGCGCCGTGCAGACGAAATCGCTCGGTGGGCCACCAGCGCGACAGCCCGCCAGGGTGGGGTGGTCGGCCTCGAACTCGAAGGCCGCGAAAAACCGCAATCGCTGGACCAGTTCGAGCGTGCGTTCAACAATGCCGCGAAAAAAGACCTGCACCGTAGCGGCCACATCGGCGAAAAGGATGACATCAGTGAGGCGATTGAGTTGCTGCAACTCGCACGCGTTATCGACGGTTGGGGCCTGCTGGACTCACCCGAGACGGTGGCGTTG
>CAYSVE010000649.1:0-3631 GCA_964434365.1 uncultured Anaerolineaceae bacterium
TGTTCGAGACATCGCTGCCGCGCTGGTATGTGAACTCGTTCGTGGTGGCCGTCATCAGCACCGTCAGCGTGGCCTTCTTCGATACGCTGGCCGGGTATGTGTTCGCGAAGTATCGGTTCCCGGGCAAGCGTCTGATCTTTATCGTGTTCCTTAGCTCGTTGATGGTGCCCACGGAGATGCTTATCATTCCGTGGTTCATCATGGCGTCGCAACCCTTGCTGGAAAACGTTGCGCCTTGGCTGCCGATTTTAGGTCAATCGTGGATCGACACGTACTGGGGTATCGCCTTCCCGGGGATGATCACGGCGGCAGGCATCTTCCTCATGCGGCAGTTTATGCAGGGCGTGCCCGATGAACTGCTCGACGCAGGCCGCATCGATGGGGTGAGCGAGTTTGGCCTATTCTGGCGCATTGCAGTGCCGCTTAGCCTACCCGCGATCGGCGCGTTGTGCATCTTCAACTTCTTGGGCAACTGGAATGCGTTCATCTGGCCGCTCATCGCGACATCGGATACGGCGATGATGACGTTGCCTGTGGGATTGCAGTTCTTCTCCAACGAGGCCGACTCCGCATGGCACCTTATCATGACCGGGGCATCGCTATCGGTGGTGCCGCTTCTCATTATCGTGATCATCTTTCAGCGCTTCATCATCGAGGGTATCGCCCTTACCGGGCTGAAGGGTTAGTCCGTGGCAAAGTCCACTTCCACGTTTCCGCATCCGCTATACGAGCGGTATGTGCTCAAGCCGTTTTTCCGCGATGCCGAGGTGTACTACTACGCACCGATGCTCGCGGCGAACCGCGCCCATGTGGTGATGCTCCACACCTGCGAGATCATCACCACCGAAAACGCTCAGGCACTCCTGCAAGCTCTGGGGTCGGTCGAGGAAGCTGGCCTGGATGGCCTGGGGTATCGCAGTGGTGTGGAGGACCTGTTCTTCACGATAGAAAGTAGTCTCATCGAGCGGGTAGGGGCGTCATTCGGCGGCAACCTACAACTCGCGCGCAGCCGCAACGACCTGGGGTACGCGCTTACCCGGTTGGCGATTCGCCCGTTGCTACTCGATGTGATTCAATTCTTGCGAGACTTCCGGGAGGTGATGGTCGCGTTCGCGCGCGCTCACCTCGCAACACTCATGCCGGGCTACACGCACACCCAACCCGCACAACCCACCACGATGGCGCATTATATCGCTGGGGTGCTCGGCCCACTCGAACGCGATATGGCGCGGTTACGCTTTGCCTATGCCACGAACAACCAGAGTCCATTGGGGGCGGCAGCGCTCACCGGTACCGGCTTCCCCGTAGACCGTGACCTGAGCGCGCAACTGCTCGGCTTCGATGGTGTCATCGCGAGCACGTACGACAGCATCGCAACGTCGGACAACCTGACGGATGTTGCATCTGCGCTGACGAGCCTCGGCGTCAATTTATCGCGCTTTACGCGCGATATGTTGTTCTACGCGACGCAGGAGAGCGGTGCGATTCGCATCGACGACAGCTTTATTCAGATCAGTTCCATCATGCCGCAGAAGCGTAACCCCGTCGTGCTGGAGCACCTGCGCGCGCGCATCAGCCGGATGTTAGCGCAGGCAAATGGGGTAGCACTGCAATGCCACAACATTCCGTTTGGCGATACCCAGGACATCGAAGACGAAATCTTCCCGATGCTGTTCGGTAGCCTGGAAACGGCAGTCGAGGTGTTGCACCTGTACGCGCCAGTGATAAGCACGGTGGAGGTTCGTGGGGCGCACCTGCGCGCTCGTGCGATGGCCGGGTTCACAACGGTCACCGAATTGGCGGATACGCTCGTCCGCGAGGCAGATTTACCTTTTCGGCAAGCGCATCAGGTGGTCTCTGCGATGGTATCTCATGCCATGGCACACGGCCTAGAACCGGGCCAACTGAACGCCGACGTGCTCGAACAAGTTTCCCTGGAGAAGCTCGGCGAGGTTGTGTCACTGTCCGATGAGGCGGTCACGCAGGCCCTCGACCCCGAGATATTCGTGCAGCGGCGGCAAACGGCGGGTGGGGCATCGCCGGCTGCTACTGCAACGGTCCTCGATGCGCAGGCGGATGTGTTAGCCGCCGATGGTGCGTGGCTGGCGTCGGCTACCGCTGCACTCGCCGACGCTGACGCGCTGCTACAGCAGCAAATCGCACAAATTCTCGACTAGACTGTGAGGAGAAGGTCGTGCTAACAACCGATGAACGCATTGCGTATATCGCAACGATTCGCAGCTTGCCAGATGACCTTGAAGCGCTCATCGATGGGTTGAGTGCCGAGCAACTGACCACCGCCTATCTCGAAGGGGAGTGGACCGTTGCGCAGGTTGTGCATCATCTGGTGGAAATGCATACGAACGCTTATCTCCGCCTGAAGGCGATTCTCACTGCGGACAGACCAGAAATGCAAATCCTCGACCAGGATGCTCTGGCAAAGTTGCCCGCCGCCCAGGCGAGTGAGGTCGGGCCATCGCTGATGATTTTGCGCGGGTTGCATCATCGGTGGGTGCAAACCTGGCAGGCCATGGGTGGCGAGCAATGGGCGCGCATCGGGTTGATACGGGGCGGTGAGAAGGACATCACCCCAGATTATCTGTTGAGGGGATATGCGAACCACTGCACAAACCACCTCCAACAGGTCAAGGCGATCCTATCCGCGAGCCAGTAAGGCGCATAAGACCGCAAGAACTATCGTTCGACGCTTGCCATCGCCACCACAGGCCAACACAAATGGGACACCCCGCGGTGCCCCATTTTTGTTTGCAGCGAAATCAGGAGTAGGTTGGCAGCATGTCACCATGCGCCTCGATCATCTCATCCACCATCGACCAGATTTGGTCCAGCGATAGTTCGGCGGCGGTGTGCGGGTCCAGCATCGCGGCGTGGTAAATGTGCTCACGCTTGCAGGTGATAGCCGCCTCGACCGTGAGCGCTTGCACGTTGACATTGGTTTGCATCAGCGCGGCGAGGTGCGGCGGCAGCGCTCCGATTGTCGTCGGCTGGATGCCGTTGCGATCCACAAGGCAGGGGACTTCCACGCAGCAGCCATCCGGTAAATTACTGATGATGCCCTGGTTCGGCACGTTGCCGTAGATCGTGCGCGGGATGCCGGTTTCCATGCTGTGGATGATGAGCGACCCGTACTCCACACTGCGATTAACCTTGTCGTAGTTCATCACATCGCGCACGGTGCCCTCTTTCATGCGGGGCATCAACTTAAGTTCGTCGACCACCGCGCGGATTTTCGCCTCCTCCACGGGTTGGCCGCTGTCGCGGGCCTCCTGCGCCATCCGCCAGGCAATGATGTTCGCCTGGCTGCGCGCAAGGTATTCATCGATTGGAATGTTGTACTGCTCGATGAGGCCTGGCTGGCCGCCCTTAATAAACCACGGCGTATACTCGCTGAAATGCTCGCTAGACTCGGTCACGAAGTAGCCCAAGCGCTTGAACATATCGTAGCGCACGCGGTTCCAGTCCGGCACACGGCCTTCTTCGACCACCTGCCAGATGCGCGGGTAGAGGTCCTCGCCGGTGTGGTTATGCTCGAATTTGAGGTAGAACGCCATGTGGTTGATGCCCGCTACCCGATAGGTGATGTCCTCGTACGGCACGCCGATGTCCTCGG
>CAYSVE010000650.1:0-3615 GCA_964434365.1 uncultured Anaerolineaceae bacterium
CATACCAAATAAAATTAACGGCTTTTAGCCGAATTTTCGACTCACCTCATGTACGTTGCGCCCATTTTTCGATAGTATAGAGGTTCGATTGATGTCGGAGCGACATCGAGATACCGGGCCATAGCGGCGTTATTGCAATACTGTAACGCCCTACCCTGGCGGTTGTGTGGGTGTACACAACCACCCACGCACACTAACAAACGAGACAGGACATCCGTGGTAGAAATTAGCGCCACACAAGACCCAAACACGACCGAGGCACCTAAACTGCGCCCGGTCAACCTATCGACGGACCTCGGCCCGCTCGCCGACCTCATCGAAACGGCCTTTGCCGGGTCGATGGATGCCGGTGGGCGCGCGGCCATCCGCGAGATGCGGCAGCTTAGCAGGCTGGGGCCGGGGTTGGGGGTCATCAGCCACTTAAACGAACTCGCACAGGGTATGAGCCTGGGTTACGTGTGGGTCGTCGATGGGCAACTCGTCGGCAATGTATCCATCTACCCTGCCGATTGGCCCCGCGATATGGGCCGCGCGTGGATTATCGCAAATGTGGCGGTGTACCCAGACTATCGTGGGCAGGGCATCGCTACCCGGTTGATGCAAGCCAGCCTGGAGACGATTCGTCATCGCGGCGGTGGTACGGCTATTTTGCAGGTAGATGCAGACAACGAAACCGCACGGCATATGTATCGCAATCTGGGTTTCGTCGATGAACGGGTGTTCACGCAGTGGCGACGAAGCCCCTACCGTGCCTTGCCCCCCATGCCACCCGATGGCGACTACCGCATTGTGCATCGCGCGGTGGGCGATTGGCGCGCCGAGTACGCGCTCGCCCTCATGACACGCCCACAAGAACGGGGCGGTGTGGACTGGTTGCGGCCCACCCACCCGCACATTTTCCGCAGGGGGCCGATCAACCGTCTGCGCGAGTGGCTCACGTTCCGCAGTAGCGAGCGGCTCATCATCCGTGCGCCGGAGCGCAAGCGCTTGCTCGCGAGTTTGTGGATCGAGAGCAACCTCGGCGTAGAAACGCGCTCCCTCACCCTGATGAATGATCCGGAACATACCGACTGCGTCGACCCGCTCATCGCGCTGGCCGTTCGTCGCTTCGGTGGGCGCGGGCTTTCTATCAGCCACCCAGCAGACGAGGCCGTGATTAACGACTTGCTACACCGCTATCAATTTCGTGAACGCCGAACCGTGATGCACATGCGCCTGGATATCGACTAAATGACGATCCTACTCGTAGACGACGAACAGCACATTATCGACTTTGCCAAGCTGTACCTGGAAAAAGAAGGGTACCAGACGACGTTCGCCAACGATGGCGAAACTGCGCTGGAGATTATCCTCAAGGATGGGCCAGAACTTGTGGTGCTAGACCTGATGCTGCCCAAGCTCGATGGCTGGGAGGTGTGCCGCCGCACCCGCGCCCAAAGCGATGTGCCGATTATCATGCTGACGGCCCGCGACGACGACATCGACAAAATCGTCGGCTTGGAGCTTGGCGCAGACGACTACCTCACCAAGCCGTTTAACCCGCGTGAACTCGTCGCACGGGTGAAGGCGATTTTGCGCCGGGGCCGGTCCAACTTCGCCGAAGAGGCCGACGCGGTAACTGCAATCGAACTGGGCAACCTTAGCATAGACCCCGACCGGCGCAGTGTGACGATCGATGGCCGCGAGATCGACCTACGGGTGAAGGAGTTCGACCTGCTGTATACCCTGGCCAACAACCCCAGCATCGTCTTCAGCAGGGATAAGCTGCTGAATGTGGTGTGGGGCTACGATTTCGCCGGCGAAACGCGCACGGTGGATGTTCATATTGCGCACCTGCGCCACAAGCTCGACGGTATGACCCCGAAGATCGAAACGGTGTGGGGGGTCGGGTACAAACTCGATGCGTAACATCAGCCTGCGCTACCGGCTTTTGCTGAGTTATGTGGTGTTGCTGTTGATCGTTTTTGGCGGCACGGCCTCGGCATTAGTGCTGTTCTTGAACACACGCCCGGCGCCCGTGGAGCCGATTTACGGCGAACTCATGGCCTTCGCCCGCACGATACAAGCCCGCTACCTCGCCCCGATTCGGCCCGGGTTCGGCGGCAGACGCACCGAGGCAAGCGAACAAGAGGCCCTCGAAGAACTTGCGCTGTACGCTAGCGAGTTCGACATCCGTATCCTCGTGGCCGACCCCAACGACCAAACGATTCAGTTCGATAGCAACGAAGCCTACGATACAGGCGATACGATCGAATTGCGGGAACTACCCAGGGGCCAGGGTGGCGACGTGCGTGAACTCCGTGGCCCGGCTAATTTACTCGATGTACAAATCGCGGTGGGCAGTTTCATCGATGAGAATGACGGCAGTGAGTGGCTGTACATGGGCGTGCGCAGCGAACGTCGTAACCCACGCACCCTGCTACTCACCAAACAGAGACCCACACAGTCGCTTGGGCAATCGCTCAGCGTTTTCGCCGATTCACTGGGTCCGATTCTGTTGCAGTCGACTGTGGTGGGGCTGGCACTGGCCTTCGTCCTTGCGGCGATTATCAGCCGAGGGTTGGCACGCGGGCTTCAGGCATTAGCAAATGGCGCAGAAGCCGTTGCCGCCGGAGATTATAACCGTCAGGTGGATGTCGATGGCCCACCGGAAATTCGGCGTACGGCCACGGCCTTCAACACGATGGGCGAACAGGTGCAGGCATCGCAACAGGCCCTGCGAGACATGCTCGCGAACGTCTCCCACGACCTGAAGACCCCGCTCACATCCATACAGGGGCACTCCCAGGCCATTGTCGACGGGGCTGCACCCAACCCTGCCGAAAGTGCCGCCGTCATCTACGAGGAAGCCGGGCGGCTCAACCGGATGGTGGTGCAACTCACCGACCTCGCACGATTGCAGGCGGGTGCGCTTTCCATGCGGCAGGATAAGGTCGACCTCGGTGCGATCGTCGAATCCATCGCCCAACGACTGTCGGTTGTCGCGGAGAAGAAAAATATCGACTTGCAGGTGAGCATCACCCCGACGACGCCCGTCATCGGCGATGGCGACCGCCTCGCACAAATCGTGATGAACCTCGCCAGTAATGCGCTCAAGTACACACCACGTGGCGGCAAAGTGTGGATGAGCAGCGGGATGAATCATCAGGGTGTCGAGTTCATCGTCCGCGATACAGGGGTGGGCCTCACCGAAGCCGACCAAATACGAATTTTCGAGCGGTTTTACCAGGTGGAGAAAGCACGCGGACCATCACGTGGCACCGGGCTTGGGCTAGCAATTGTGCAGGAAATTACCGAGGCCCACGGGGGACGCATCAGCGCGACCAGCGCGGGCCAGGGTATGTGGTCGACGTTTACGCTGTGGCTTCCGGCTTCCGGTACAGCCCAACCAAATGCACCCGACTCGACGGCCACACCGCACTGAGCACGTTTTCCGCCAATACCGACATCCGAAACAGCGCGTTGTTGAAGGCGAGGTATGTGGGGTCGCTGATGGTGCGCAGCCAAACGACATCGAGACCAGCATCATGTGCTATGTGCGCGTTTTGCCGAGGGGTGTTGGCGTCGTAGTACGTCGGGTTGATGAAGTCCTCGTCGCGGGCGTATATCGCCTTG
>CAYSVE010000651.1:0-3612 GCA_964434365.1 uncultured Anaerolineaceae bacterium
GTCGACCCCGATAGCGAAAAAGTTTTCGTCCGCTGCCGCGTCGATGACACCCTCACCGGTGCCACCCGCAACCTGGAACACGACATCGGCACCCTGCTCATTCATAGACAGTGCCAGTTCGCGCCCGCTTGCCGGATCGCCAAAGCCATTGGCATAAGCTAGCAGCATTTCGACATCGGGATTGACGGCACAAGCGCCCTGCAAGTAACCGTAGAGGAATACATCGATACCGCTAGACTGCACCCCGCCAATTGCGCCGATTGTCGCTGCTTCGTTGGTCTGCTCGAAATTCGCATCCGTAGTGACAAGCCCGGCCATCATCCCGGCAAGGTACGACCCAGTGTGCTCATCGAACATGATGGAGACAACGTTATCGCCCTCCACGACGACGTTTACAATGGCAAATGTGGTGTCGGGGTAATCTGGCGCGACGCGTGCGAGTGGGTCGAAATGGCTGAATTCCAGCGTGATTACCAGGTCGAAACCCGCTTCGGCGGCAGTACGCAGAAGTTGTTCACCTTCACCGACGGGGTCCGGTGACTCGATCGGCACGACTTCCACCCCGAGTTCGGCGGCGGCCAACGTTAGCCCACTGAATGCCAGGTCGTTGTACGAGCGGTCGCCAAGTCCGCCCTGAGCAATGATGAGCGCAACCCGTAAATCGCTGCTTTGTGCGGCAGCACCTGCAACACTCAAGAAGAGTGCGGCAACCAACAGGGCTGCGACGATACCTCGGTTAAAACGCTGGAACAACATACTCAACCTCCCCTAATCTAATATGGTCTGATACGTTTACGTTCGTCAGGATAACGGCTTATGCTTCCGCTTCAGACGAATCGTATATTGATAAAAATCGGCAAGGTACAGGGCCACCACATATTCCACAAATCTCCCACGATCATCCCATGAATATCGGGTCGTACACAGCAAGGGTGCCCCGGGTTGTAGCCCGAGGATCTGTGCATCGCGGTAGGTTGCAGCCTGTGCTTCGATTGTCTCGGTTGCATCCGTCAAGAAGATACCTTTGTCCTCTAGCATCGCGTAGAGGGACGCGGTGGCTGCAAGGGCATCCTTATCGATACCATCCACGAGTAAGTACGAATCGTGGATAGGCACAGGCTTGCCATCAGCCAACCGTAGGCGTTCGATCCGTGTGAGGTGGGCATTTTCCACTATGTATTCACTCAGGTGATCTGGTCGCGGAATCCGTTCGAAAGTAAGTAATCGAGAACTCGGCTGCATCTCGCGCTGCTGCATATCTTCCGAAAAGCTTGTGAGCGTCTCTAGCTGATGCTTCAGTCGGCTGGCAGAAACGAATGTACCCCGCCCACGTTCGCGGTAGATATACCCCTCATTGACAAGCTCTGTCATCGCATGGCGCACAGTCATAGGGCTGACGCTGTAGCGATTGGCCAACTCGTTTTCCGATGGCAGGGCTGCGCCGGGCTGTAGCGCTCCCTGCTCGATGAGATACATAAATCCATCCTTGATCTGGACGTATATCGGGATAGCGCTACGCTTGTTGACGTGAAATGACATACCGCGACAGATGACCACCAATTTCTATAGAGAACTATTTGAATTTACCCACCTTTAAATCGCATGTCAAGAAATGGTGGCAAGCCGGTTTACGCGTTCGGGTTGACGACAACCTTGCCCTTCGCCCGGCCATCGGAGAGCGCCAAAATTCCCTCGTCAACCAGGTCATCCAGCGGAATCACCCGATCGAGGGTAAGCGCAGCGAGATCTGTGTTCGTCAGAATATCGAGTGATTTCGGCAGATCGGTGTTGCACACATGCGACACCGACGTCGTCAGTGTGATCTCGCGAAAGACCATGTCGTGCATATCGATGGCGACGGGCTTGGCCTGCATCCCCACCAAAAGCACGTGGCCGCCTTTCTGTGTCGCCTTGAGGGCTGTCGGTGGGCCTATTGGCGCACCCGATGCCTCGATGAACGTTTCCACACCGAGTCCGTCAGTCAAATCGTGAACGGCCTTGACGACATCGGTTTCGCGGGCATTGATGGTGTGCGCCGCGCCGAGCTTCTGCGCGGTTTCCAGGCGACCGTCGTCGATGTCGACTGCGATTATGGGACCAAGATTCTGCGCGTGGGCAGATGCTACAATAAACGCGCCTATACCCCCCACGCCCATTACGACAAGCGGCTCACCGGTGGTCGCGCCGCTACGGTCCACGGCGTGTAGCGCCACCGATACCGGCTGGGCCATCGCGGCAGCATCGTCGCTACAGGTATCCGGCACGACCTGGCACATATAGGCAGGCATTGTCGCCATCTCGGCCATGCCACCGTTCGTATTGAGGCCGTAAACGAAGTAGTCCTTGCACAAATTGACCTTGCCCTGCACACACCATTTGCACTGGCCGCACCAATGCCCTGCGCCCGGTACCACCCGCTGACCAACCGCCAGCCCGTCGACCTCGGAGCCAAGCTCGACAATCGTACCGACAAATTCATGCCCGGTAATCAACGGCCCCTGATGACCACTGGCACGGTGAGGTGTTTCGAAAGAGGCGAACTTTGGCCCATGGAGGTATTCGGTGACATCGGTCCCGCAGATGGCCCCACGCGCCACGCTCAAAATAACTTCGCCAGGACTGGGCTTGCTCGGTTCGGGTACGCTCTCGATGCGCATATCGCGATTGCCATAATAAACTGCTGCTTTCATTTGATACTCCCAACCACTTGAAAATTTTGCCGTAAGGCATACTACGATCGATCATCGGAGGGACTTAAGGCAATGCTTGCTACAATTGTGCCCATTTCGTCAAAACTTATAAATATACCTGTCCCTCCAACACATTCGATGTTACTTTGTTCGTGAGAAATTACACAGTAAAACGTGTGAGAATGTTTTCACTTATCCCCAAAGTGAGGTAGCAGTGGCTCGAATCATATCTACTCTTATCCTGCTGACCACTCTTGGTCTACCGATGTTATCGCGTGCGAATGCACAGGGATACCTTCCTGATCCTTCGGACCCACCAACGATCGCGGTCGATAGACGCGACTTCGCTCCGGCTTCCCCCGGTGAGAGAGGATCCTTCGATGGTGTAATTGGTCGTAGCACTGGGCCAATCGAAGTGCTCTATACGACGCCGGATGATGCAAACCCTGTTCTGCTTGAGGAAGCAATAGCACCCAGGTTCATCGTCGTTGTCAACGGCATATCGGAAGATGGCGAATGGCTGCGAATCGTCGTTGGCTCACAGACATTCTGGCTTCCGCGCGAAACGGTCGAACTGGCCGGTGAGAACAGAGGCAGGAACCGAGGTAACCCAGAGAGTTCCCTCAGGGTTGTCGCCGACACCTAAGCTTTTTCGCTTTCCCGATTGCGTCTGCAACGATGCGTAGCGGAATATGCTCATTTTTAGCCGCCTTCGCAACGCTTGCGCAGGAGCTAACCCATGGCCATCGACCCATCCCAAGTCCGGCGATTCAGCATTGTGGTTGCTGTGTTGCTGGCCTGGCAGTCGTTTGGACAACTCGAAAACGCCCAGTACGGTGCGTGGATGTTCCCAGCCTCGGTTGCCGCAATCGAGGCACTGTTTCTATTTGGCATCCTGGGCGTTGCTGCGCTCCCCCGCTTG
>CAYSVE010000652.1:0-3611 GCA_964434365.1 uncultured Anaerolineaceae bacterium
CCGTCTTCGGCCTCGGCCAACGTCGCTAGGGCGTCATAAAACCCTAACCTACCGGGAGCGCGCCATCGCTTGACGCGCTCCCCCGCTAGCGAATACAATCGAAACCATAAAGATAAGCCAAAAGGCCGGGTAGACCTATGGACCTTTTCACTATTGGGGCAATTGTTGCTGGGGTTGTCGCCCTCGCGGTGATTATCGCAGGCGTACTCAGTGTTCGGTCGGAGGCGGACATCCTCGAAGACCGCCTTGAGGACACAGGCGTCGAGGAGTTTTCGCTTAATTTGGGGGCCTACGATGCCACTGACGAGCCGACGCTCAGCGAGCCAGAGGTGTCGTTGCGCGAGCGGTTGACGAGCAGCGTCGACTCGGCCATCGCCGAGCGGGCGTGGGCGAAGCGCATGCGCAACCAGCTAAGCCGTGCAGACATCAAGCTGACGGTGGCAGAGTTCGCGATGGCGCACCTGGTTGCGATGTCGCTGGCGTTTGCCGTGTCCTACTTCTTGATCTTCCGCTTTAACCTTATTTTCTCCATTTTGGCGGGGTTTGTGGGGTTGTTCGCGCCACGTATTTACGTCGCGCGCCAGGTGAGTACGCGCCTCATCAGGTTCGAAACGCAATTGCCCGATACGCTCGGCCTGTGGGTGAACGCGTTGCGCAGTGGGTATAGTGTGTTGCAGGCGATGGAAGCTATCGCGAAGGACTCGCCAGAGCCGACCTCCACCGAGTTCAAGCGCGTGGTGCAAGAGGTGCAGCTTGGCATCGACATGGAAGACGCGCTAGACCACTTGCTGGCCCGTGTCGATAGCGAAGACCTCGACCTTGTGGTGACGGCGGTGAATATCCAGCGTGAGGTGGGTGGTAACCTGGCCGAAATCCTCGAAGTGATTTCCAACACCATTCGCGAGCGCATCAAGCTTAAGGGTGAAATTCGGGTGCTCACGTCGCAGGGGCGCATTACGGGGTACCTCATCAGCTTCCTGCCGATCGTGTTGGCAATTTTCCTGTCTATCATCAATCCTAGCTTTATGAACCCGCTGTTCACGAATCGTATGTGTGGCTGGCCGATGATCGGTATCGGCTTGGCGCTCATCGGCATCGGCACGGCGGTGATCCAGAAGATTATCGATATCGAAATTTAGGAGGCCGATATGGACCCCATTACCCTGGGTATTGTTATCCTGGTTGCATTGATTGTGATCGGCGGGCTGGTTTACGTTGGCCTGCGCGAAGACAACAACCGTGACCCGCTGCAAGACCGCCTCGCCGAGTTCGGTGAGCGCGAACTGCCGGAATCGTTGGAAGAGATCGAACTATCGCTGTCGTTCCGCGATCGTATTCTTATCCCGTTGCTCAAGCAGCTTGCTGCGATCACGCTGCGCTTCACGCCAGAGCAGCAGATCGAGGAAACGCGCAAGAACATCGAGCTTGCGGGTATGGGCGGCCAGCTAGAACCGACGACCTTCTTCGTTTTCCGCATCGGTGGCTCGTTGCTACTGGGCTTTTTGGGCTTCTTCGTGTTCTTCGTCTTCTCGGCGAGTACGCCCCCGCTCCAGGCGGTAGCCTTCACCGCAGGTGCCGTTTTCCTGGGCTACTTTTTGCCGCGCATGTGGCTCAGCAGTAAAATCTCCCGCCGTCAGGATGGGATCGTCAAGGCCCTGCCGGACGCGCTAGACCTGCTCGTGATTTGTGTGGAGGCCGGCCTGGGCTTCGACGCGGCGATGGGCAAGGTTTACGAGAAGTGGGACAACGACCTTGCGATCGCTTTTGGTCGCGTGCTGCGCGAGATTCAGTTGGGTAAGGCGCGCCGTGAGGCACTCAAGGATATGTCTGACCGGATGGACGTGCCAGACGTGACGAGCTTCATCGCGGCGATTATTCAGGCCGACTCGCTCGGTGTGAGTATGTCCAAAATTTTGCGTGTACAAAGTGACCAAATGCGTACCAAGCGTCGCCAACGCGCGCAGGAGAAGGCGCAGCAGGCCCCGGTTAAAATGATGATCCCGATGGTGTTGCTCATCTTCCCGTCTATCTGGATCGTGCTTCTCGGCCCCGCCCTCCTGGGTGTGATGGAATCCGGCGCGCTGGAAAACTTTTAGCGACTGGTCCGTAATGGACAACCGGATACCGTTAGAAAACGCTCAAGCCCAGGTGCGCCCTGGGCTTTTTGCTACCCTGTCGGTAGCACTATTGGACCTGCTGTATCCGCCGCGTTGCACAGGTTGCGACCGGGTCGATTGGCGCTTTTGCGACCGCTGCACGGCAGACCTCGTAGCGGTACCGTTGGGCACCACGCACGAAGTTTCGACCCCCGATGGTGTGCTAGTGGCCTCTACCGGGCGGCATAGCGGTCGCCTGCAAGATGCCGTACAGGCCCTTAAGTACAACGGTGCGCGCGACGTCGCGCGACCATTGGGTAAACGGCTGGCTGGCCGCCTCGCGACGACCGATTGGCCCGCACCGGAGGTTGTCGTGCCGGTGCCCCTGGGCCAAAAACGCCTGAAGCAGCGCGGCTACAACCAGGCTGGGCTGCTGGCTGCGGCCCTCGCCGATGAAATCGGTGTGCCGTTGGTGCCCGATGCAATCCAACGGGCCCGCGAAACGCGCAGCCAGGTGGGGCTAGGCCGGTCGGAACGCCTCGCGAATATGAGCGACGCATTCGTTGCACAGCCTGCGATGGTCGGCGGGAAGGGGGTGCTCATCGTCGATGATGTCTTCACCACCGGGGCGACCCTCGCAGCCTGTGCGGCGGCCCTCCGCGATGGCGGTGCGCAGGCCGTCTACGGCCTCACCGTAAGCGAGGCCCCCGCGCCGGACACTATATTTTCTTAACCTCAGGGGAATTCACCATGAACGTCAACATTCACGGTCGTAACGTCAAAGTCACTGATGGATTGGAGGAATACGTCCAGCGCAAGCTGAATCGCCTGGACCGCTACCTGCCGAACCTCAACGACGTGCGGGTGGACCTCGACAAACAAAACACCCGCCGTGGCGAAGACCTTGCCATCGCGCAGATCACCGTGCGCCACAACCGAGGTGCCATCCTTCGGGCGGAGGTCAAACAACCGGGGGAGATTCACCACGCCATCGATGAGGCGGTGGATAAAATGTACGCCCGCATCGAGCGGTTCAAGGGGAAGCGGCGCAGCAAGCGGCGGCGTAGCGAACGGTTCGTGGCGACTGCCGAAGAACTGAGCATGGCCGAGGAGATGCTGCCAGAAATCCCCGATGCGGCACTCAATGCCGAGGCCGAAGAAGAAGTGCTGCGCCGCAAACACGTGGAGCTGCTGCCGATGAACGAAGCCGAAGCGATCGAACAGTTAGAACTGCTCGGCCATAGCTTCTTCATGTTCCTCAACGCCGATACCGGTGGGGTAAATGTGTTGTACAAGCGCGATGAAGGGGGCTACGGGTTGCTGCAACCTGCGAGTTAGCTGCAATCGGCGTCCCACGCCAGGCGATAAACCGCCATATTTGGCCCGCCCACCGAGCGGGCCGTTTCGCCGCCTGTGATGAAGACCTCGCACAGGCGGTCGTCTTCTACGCTACCGCCGGGGATTTGGTCTGGGAAGGCCATCAGGTACACCGCACCGACGTCGTTCATCATCGCC
>CAYSVE010000653.1:0-3604 GCA_964434365.1 uncultured Anaerolineaceae bacterium
GCTGTCGGTGAAGTACAGGCCGCCTGCATCGTCGACGAACATGTCGTTGGGGCCGCGCAGTGGCGCGCCCTCGTAGCCGTCGATAACCGTCAGGCGCTCGCCATCGGGACTGTACTGTACGACTTCCAGCGTTTCGTAGTTCGTCACCCAGAAGTTGCCCGCGGCATCCTGCACCAACCCGGAAGGTCCGCTACCCTCACCCGTTTCGATGAACACCTGCGTGCTCTCGCCGTCGAACACAGAGACGGCATCGCCGCCGTATTCCACCCAGTAGAGGTTGCCTTCGCTCACCAGTGGCCCCTCGGGGAAGTTGAGGCCATCCACGACGACCGCACCCTCGGTTTGCGCGAAGGCTGTGGCGGCGACGACCAAAAGTACGGCCACGAAAATCGAAAACTGTCGCATCGTTGTTTCTCCTACCATGTTTTTTCGATGGCGCTATTGTAACGAAGATCGACGCCGCGCCGTAATCAGGTCGCGTTAGCCTTGCTGCGCTTCAGGTGAAGTTCGATGCGGGCAAGCGTTTCGCGTGGTTGTAGCGGTTTGTTCACATAGTCGTTTCCACCCGCATCGAGGCCGCGAATGATAGCATCTTGTGTGCCCATGGCCGAAAGAAAAATAATGGGCACGTCACTCCACTCGCGTATCTTCGTGCAGACTTCAATGCCGTTGATGCCAGGCATCATGATATCCAGCAAAACCAGGTCTGGTCGGTGCATGTACATTGCCTTCAGAGCCTCGTAGCCGTCTTTAGCGACAACCGCTTCGTAATCTGTAAAATTTGCGATCATATCGCTCATGAATTGGGCGAAACCCGGTTCATCATCAACAATGAGTATCCGCGCACGGGTGACTTGTGGTCGATTAATGTGGCGGTTGCGAGCGATATGTGTTTTGATGCGAGCGCGCAGCTCTACAAAAGAAAATGGTTTGCGCACGTAGTCTACTGCACCTAACTTGAAGCCTCGTGTCACGTCGGTGACACTGCCATAGCCTGAAACGAAGATAATTGGAAAGTCCGAAATTTGTAGCAGCTCTTCGCAAACCGTCCAACCAGACATCCCCGGCAGATCAACATCTAACAAGATCAAGTCGGGCTGATCTGATCGTGCCAATTCCAGGCCAATCGTGCCATCGCTGGCAACGAGCACTTCGTAACCGTCCCGTTGAAGGCTCCTGAGTAACAAGTTGATAAACCTGGGGTCATCATCGATGACAAGCACCTTATGCTTTGTCGCCCGTAGTTGGCTGGCCTGCGATTTTGCCTCTGCCGACCGCAGCCGAATCAGCAATTTGTCTATGGTTAGTTGCCGGTCGTTGCCGACGTGGTGCTTGACCGTTTCTAGCAGGGCGACGATGGCGGGGGTGTCGGCCTCGATGGTGCCGAAGACGAGACACTGTGTGACCAACCGCGCGGTGAACTCGCGGTTGCTCCCTGTGAGATCGACCTTGGGCAGCAGTTGGCTGCCGAAAAACGCCTCCTCGACGATGCCCCGGCGGCTGTCTGCCGTCAACAGGGGTTCGAGGAATTTCACGAGTTCGAGGTACAGCTTTTGGTTGATCTTCATAGTACGGAATGTGGCCCGGGTGCAATTATTCCACACCCGATTGTACCAAGCCAAACTTGAGAACTAAACGGAAAAATAACGAAAAAACTATGAATGCCGACTGCGTTGGGGCAGCCGTCGTCGCTCGCGGACGAGTTGCATCCCGGCGAACTGCGCCACCACCACGACCAACCCCAGCCCGAAGACATACCACCCGAACGGAGCCTGTCGCCGGCTTACCATTTGGTACAGCACCGTGTGCACAAACACGAGCACCACCAGCGCGTAGTTCCAGCGTTGCAGCGCCTTCCAGCGTGGGCCGCGCAGCCACTTCAGCGCGCGGTTGTTGCTCGTCAGCAATAGCGCGCTGAGGATGAGCGTCGCGGCGAGGCCGGTGTGGTTGGCCCAGCCGAAGGGGTTGCCCAGCAGTCGATAGCCATTTTCGGTGTAGCGGACGAAGTACGGCAGGATCGCCGGGCCGAAGTGCACCGTGAAGCCGGTTATCACGTGGGCCAGCCCGGTGAACCCCGCCCAGATGCCGATGTCGCGGCGCAGCATAACGTTGACGGGGTTGCGTTTGCGGCTGTCCCTCAGCAGGTAAACCGGACTCATCACGAGCGTAAGGGCCAGCAGCGTAAGGGCGAGGTACCCCGTGCCCACGGTGATTTTGTAGCTGAGGCTCGCCGTCGGCGCGTAAACGTGCCCGCCATACACACTGAGCAGCGTGAGGAGTGTAAGCACAGCATGCGTGCGTGGTCGCTGAAGGTTGCTGTTCATCGGCACAAAAAGTATCGTGCGGCGGATTATCGACACTGCATCGACACCCGTAAGGGCGCAGGCGAGACGCGGTGTAGCCCTCGCCTTATGTGACCACAACACCCAAATCGTGTGGGGGTGCAGGCGAGACGCAGCGAGCCTCGGCCAAGTATGCCGCGAGATGCCGTCTGCGTCCAGTACGCCTGCGTGCCGGTAGCGCCTACGAGAAGCTGATCGCGGTGAAGTCGCGGGCGTTGCCGAATGTCGCCTGCAACTGCGCCTGCGTGCCCGGTTCTACCGTCACCCGCAGGATGGCATTCCAGCGACCATTGGCGTCGACGGGTGCGCTCGTTTCCGTCAGTATTTGGCCCTGAGACACTAAACGTAAACGCACGAAACTCGTGTTGCTGGCCACCCCGGCTGCACGGAACTCGGCGACATCCGCATTGACGGGGATGGCTTGCAACTCGGTCGGTTCGTCGATGCGTAGGGTGACCGTGTTTGGCCCTTCGCGGAACATGAAGTCGTAGCCGTCGCTGGCCACGAGGGCACCCCCTACCCGGCTGAACACGCGCAATTGGCCGTTCATGCCGGGGAGGGCATCGGGCACATGGACGTTAACGCCCCACTCGCCATACTGCCCCGGCGGCACGATGTTCGGCAGGTAGACGGTTTGCGTACCCAGGAAAACGGTACCGGTTGTGTCGAGGATTTCGATGTCCACACGGTTATCGGGCACGCCGTCCATCGAGCCTTCGATGCGTACGACCTGCCGCCCGCTGCCGTCGGTGAGCAGTTGCACATGGCTTGCCTGTGTGAAGATCGTCACGTCGGCGGGTTCGGTGCGGCCCCCGATGAAATTCACCTGCATCACATCGTCGGCAAGGGTTCGGTCGCGGTCGTCGATGAGTTCCACGCGCACGATGCCGCCGTTACCGCCCATCGCCGGGGCACTGAGGGCAGCCTGCCAGCGCCACTGACCGCCATCCCCAGCTTGCAAGTGTTCGATCTTGAAGTCGAGGCCGTTGCCACCCGCATCGGTGACGTTTACCCGCAGCCGCCGTTCGAACTGTGGGCCGTTCGCGCTGGCGGTGATCGTGAAACGGTCGCGGTCGTCGAGGTTGATGTTAGCTACCCCGCCGATGACCGCCGGTGGCCGGGGGCTGCGGACGAACTCACGCGGGCGCCCCTGCCCCGGCAGAGTCGGGAGGCCTGGACGGTCACGGTCCCGAGGCTTACACCGCTCCCACGGTCCGTCAAGTCAGGATTGCGTACGGCCGTTCCCGGGGGCGCCCGTGCGG
>CAYSVE010000654.1:0-3597 GCA_964434365.1 uncultured Anaerolineaceae bacterium
GTGCGTATAGTTGCCCAGCACCTGTCGGTGTTCGATGACAGCCTCGGCGGCATCACGGTCGTTGACGCGGGCCAGCAAACGTCCCCACGACCCCGTCACAGGTTTGAGGACTGCCGGGTACCCCAACTCCTCGATGGCGTTCATCGTGCTCTCTGGCGCGAAGGCCGTGCGCGTTGCCGGCTGCGGAACACCCGCCCGTGCCAGTGCCAATGTCGTCAGTAGCTTGTCGCTGCATACAGCGGCGGTCGCATGCGTGTTGATCGTCCGCACCCCCCAGCTATTGAGGACCGCCAGTGCGTACGTGCCGCGCGACGTGCTCACGCAGCGCTCCAGCATCACGTTGTAATCGTGCCAGGGTATACCATTCGGCGACGGTTGGCGCGCATCCCCGGTCACATCGAAATTCAAATCCCGGTCGAGGATGACATCCAACTCGGCACCGCTGGCTTGCAGCGCGTTCACGAGCAGCTTCTCCTCGGCGCGGATGTGGGTAACAAGAAGGGCAACGCGGGTCACTATTCGCCCCAGTCCTCTTCGACTTCCGGCGCGAGATCGACCTCTGCCGGGTCCAGGCTGATGATTTCCAACTCGGTGCCGCAATCTGGGCACATAATCAGTTCGTTAAGCATCGCACCCTCGGGGAAGGGCACGTCGGCGGCGCATACTGGGCAGGTGACTTCGGGCGTTGTCATGATGTCGGGTACTCCTGATTGACGGCCAAACATAAAGAAACGCCGCTCCCGTTACTGGAAGCGGCGCTGTGCGTTGAAAAATTGAAAAGTGCTTATGACGCAGCAAAACGTTCCAGTAACCCATGTGGGTCCGGCTTCTTCTCCTTTTTGCACTTCTTGGCGCCTAAGCTGTTCATGTCTTGCTCCGTATAAAACAAAAAACCCGCGCCCGGCGCAGGTTGATGTTCGCTATTCAGCAACGTCAACAGACCGGGCTATTGGCCGGGTGTCTGCTTCTTCGTACGCTTGCCGAACAGGGTAATCATCATGGTGAATCCGCATAAAACGCTTAATGCCCCAAACTTTACAGCGAAACCGAACGTAATGCTACGGGTAGTATGCCTTAATTTGTTTGGGCGGGTTGCACAAAAATCAGTGGTGCGTTTCGATGTGCTGGCTCAACTCCGGGTTGTGGTGCAGCAAGATATCGAGGGCGCTGGCCAGGTGTTTGGTGCGGCGGTAGTGCACCCCCGCCATTTCGGTGACGATGTTCGCTGCGAGGTGCACTACGGCCATGTCGTTGCCGTAGGATACAGCCCACCCCACCCGTGGATGATTCATCCAACTAGTGGCACGCCGTAAGGCACGAATGTTGTTCGGAATGCTTGTGACCTGTGTTTCGTCCATCAACACATGGACGCAGCAGGCTGAGCTACTGTCGACATGCGCCAAAATTCGTTCGCCGCCGGTAACGAAGTCTTGCATGACCATCGCGCCGTAGGAGCGCACGAGGATGATGTGGTGCGGGGTATACCAGGAGACTGTTGCTGGCATGGTGTTCTTTCGTGGTTTCGAATTGATTTACCTTTGATATATCTTACAATAGATTAATGATTTGTCAATGCATTAGTCGATTAATCGGTCCAAAATTCTATATACACTGTTTACATATCCTCCACCGAAGAGCCGCACATGTACCAACAACGGATACAAGTTGTAGATGTCTCGGCGCACCTCGAAGAAGCCGGGTTCGATTGGGCGATGCGCGTTGTAGCGCGCGAAAAACGGGTTCCCGAACGTGCCGAATAGCGTGATGTACGCCAGGTCCATCTCTGGGTGGCCGTAGTAACACGCCGGGTCGATGAACCCCGTTACTCGCCCATCCTTCGCCAGCACATTTGTCGACCACACATCGCCGTGCACCAACGCGGGGGCGGCGGGTTCGTCGATGAGGCCTGGCAGCTTGGCGGCAAGTTTGTCGATTTTTTTGCGCACCGTCGCTGGCAGCCTTCCCCGCCCGACCATGACATCGGCCATGTACAGCAGCCGGTGCTCGCGGAAGAAGTCGACCCAGCGTGGGGTTTGCGGGTTCGGCTGGGGTATCGGGCCGATGAGTGTATCCCGCTGAAGCCCGAAACGCGGCGCGGTGACGCCGTGTAGCGCCGCGAGTAAATCGGCGGCGTGTTGCTCCGCGCGCGCATCGAACCGGCTTTGGCCGTCGATGAACGTCATCAGCAGCAGGCTGTCATCGCTGTGGAGTACATCGGGCACGGGGAGGTAGGGCCGCATGTAGCGCAACATGTACCCCTCGCGCCTGAGGAGTGCCTTGCGGGTGGGGTCTACTTTGGCGACGAGGGGCACGCCGTCCGGCATCGAAATTTTGTACACCTCACCGACCATCCCGCCGTGGAGCGAACGTACATCGGTGGGCCGTTGGCCAGTAATCGCCTCGATTTGGTCGTGTAATGTCATGTGATTTGGAACCCGGGCTGCTTGCGCCGCACTCGTAGACTGCTGGGGCGGAAGAGCATTCTCCGCCCCATCTTATGGCTAACTCGTATGGAAGTGCGGCAGTACGTCCTTTGCCAGGCTCTCGATGCCGTCCATGTCGTCGAGGTCGAGCCATTGCAGCATAAAGCGCTCCACACCCGCCTCGACCCACTTGCCGATTTCGTCGACAACTTGCTGCCCGGTGCCGATGATGCGCTTGTTCTTCTCGGCCTCGACATCGGTGCCGCGCGCCTCGATGCGCGCCTTAAGGGCGGCGTCGTCCTTGCCATAAACGACCTGTGTCATCAAACTGCGCTTGACGCTGGCCGGTTCGCGGCCCTTTTCCGTCAGCAGGTCGTCGAGGAGGGCACTGCGCTCTTTGTACAAATCACGTTCGATGAACACCGCGTTCCACTCGTCGGCGTACTCGGCGGCGAGGGGCAGCGTCCGCTTGGGGCCATTGCCGCCGACGAGCAGCGTGGGGCCGCCCTCGCGCTTGGGCAACGGGCGCAGCAACGCATCGTCCAGCGCGTAGTGCTTGCCGGTGAAGCTCACGCGCTCGGTGCTGTTCATCAGCAAGCGTGTGACCTCGAGCGCTTCGGTGAGCATGGCAAAACGCGTGGGGAAGTCGTAGAAGGGTACCCCGAACATCTTGTGCTCGGTTTCGTTCCAACCCGCACCCATGCCATAAATGAGACGGCCATCGCTGAGGTCATCGACGGCGGCGGCGTAGCGCACATTCATCGACGGGTGGCGGAACGTGACCGGCGTCACCAGCGGGCCGAACTCGACGCGCTTGGTGTGCGTGGCAGCGAACGTCAGCGAGGTCCACATTTCCAGGCTATCGAGGTCGCTGTCGTCGACGAGGGTGAAGTGGTCGCTGCGGAACACACACTGGTAGCCGAGGTCTTCGGCGGCGGTGAGGATGCGCGTCCAGCGCTCCCAGTTCAGGCCCTCCTGGCCTTCGAGCATCAATCCGATTTGCGTCATGTGTTGCTCCTATGAAGGTGTGTAGGGAGTATATTCTAACCTCTTTTTCAGAGCAATTGCACCACAATGGCCGAATTGATGTGCTATGCTAGTGGCCGCAGTAAATTAATGTTTTCGTCCTGCTCTTCGCTTCGCTCGAGAACCAATTTGGCTCTCTTGGCTTAGC
>CAYSVE010000655.1:0-3597 GCA_964434365.1 uncultured Anaerolineaceae bacterium
GCGTACGTGGTGGCGATGCACTGGCACAGCAGTTGCTGTGGGGTGAGGGTGGGCACGCGGATGATGCTGAAATACGCATCGTAGACAATGTAGCCCCCCAGGTGATGCGCGTCCCAATGCGGGAGGGTGGTTTGCTGCACACGGGCGTTGGTTTCCAGGCTGTACTGGTCGCCGAGGGCGATGAGTTCTGGCTGGATGTGCTCGTACATCTCGTGGAGAATCGCGCGGATAATCACGATTTGGTTGCGCACCGCACTCAGGGGCAGCAGGTAGCGCTGCATCTGGTTTAGCGTTTCGCGCAGGCGATTGTTCAACCGTGCGACCTTGCGCGTGAGGCTGGGCGGCAGTGGGCGCGTGGAGAAATCGGCGGTGGTGGTGGGCAAAAACACGCGCGGAATCGTGTACGGGGTGGTGATGCCGTAGTTGGCGGCGTCGTCTTGTAGGGTCAGCATGGGCAAGCTCCGAACATTAGTCGAGCGGAACGGCGGTCGAGGTCTTCACTTCGTTCAGCACAATGCTCGTTTGGATGCGCGCCACGCACTCGAACGGCGTGAGGCGCTCCATCAAAAAGCGGTTGAGGTCCTGCTGATTTTTCGCCAGGATAATCAACAGGTAGTCGTACGCGCCGGTGATCTGATACGCGTCGAGCACCTCGGGCATCTGGCTTACCTGCTCGCGAAAGTAGTACACATCTTCTGGGGTGTGCGTTTGCAGGTTGATGTGCAACACGCACCGCAGGTCGTAGCCGAGCTTTTGCGGCTTCAGGCGGGCGTAGTACCCCTCGATGTAGCCGAGCGTCGTCAGCCGTTTGATGCGCGTATGCACCGTCGGCGGCGACACGCCCACGCGGCGGCCAATTTCCACGTTACTGGTGCTGCTATCGTGCTGAAGAATATCTAAAATACCGGTATCGACCGAATCCAGTTCCGACTCGTTTGTCATTTATTTGCCCTGATGATATAGAAAATTTCTGTTTATGGCGCGAAGTGTAAACGAAATGAGATTTTGGTGCTATCACACAGAATTTTCATCGGTACAGCGGCGGCGTAGCCACGTCGGCTAGAAGGACGTTCGGCGGAGAGCGCGCGTGTAGCGGCGAGGCATGGGCGAGGCCATGAGCAGGAACGACGCCTAAGGGTTATCGTCGGCGGTCGTATGTTTCTCTCGTTGCTGCTCATCCCAGGCAGATTCAACGATTTCACCACGGAGCGCGCGCAGAATCATCAGCGGGATGTACAGGATTTCGCTGCGCTGGCGCGTCATCTATCGCGGAACAGCCGCGCGAGGAAACCCAGAATCCCCGATGGCTTGTCGCTGCGCTTTTGCTTGGCTTTTTGCTCCCGCGCCCTGCTTCTGCCGGACATCCGCGCCTCGTAGCGACGACGCGCTTCGTCCTGAACATCTTTCGGGAACGCGGCGAACCTGGCGGCGTGCTTATCGGCCTCATCGACGAAGGGGCTGCTTGGCCCGAACTTATCGGCCCCCATCTCGGCATTGAACATGTCGCGGTACACCCGCGTCGCCGCCTCGATTTGCTCTTCGCGTGTGGGCACGGTCAGTCGCCCCCCAATAGCCGCCCGATGAAACCACCGAGGCCCTTCTTTTTGGGCGGGCGCGTGTCGCCGGGTTTGTGGATGAATTGCGCGGCGTTGCCCCTGCGGGTGTTGCCCGCCTTCGCCCGATTCTCGGCCACCCGCTTTTTGATCTCGTCGAGCCGGGCGTCGCGGCGCTCGGCGGCGCTGCGGCGGGCTTCGGCCTGCACCTCCGGCGGAAACTCGGCGAGTTGCGCGCGGTAGCGGCTCACCTCGGCCTGCGCCGCCGGGTAGCGGTCTGCCCCGGCAGACGACTCGGCGAGCTTATCGGCAATCGCAATGGCCGCTTCGAGTTGGTCGTTTTGTGGGTCGGTCATGGCTTCTGCCCATCTTCCTCAGTCGCCTCGCTGCGCGCGACACTGCCGAAAACGCGCACGTTGCTTGCGTCGAGCCGGGCAGCGAGTGCGATGATCTCGTCTCGGAGGTGGCGCAAGTCGTCGAGGGTAGGAATTGTCGTGGTCTTTTCGCTCATGTGCCCATTATACGCCGATTCTCACTCCAACGGCACGGCGACGCGGGCCAGCACCTCCTCGACGACGGCGCGGGCCGTTTCCGGCGAGCGGTCGCGGGCGAGCACGCGATGCGGCATCACGGCGCGGGCGGCATCCTTGATGTCCTGCGGGGTGACGAAGGTGCGCCCACGAATGAGGGCAAGGGCCTGCGCGCACTTCTGCAAGGCCACCCCCCCGCGCGGACTCACGCCGAGGGTGACATCCTCGTGGGTGCGGGTGGCCTGGTTTAATGCAACGATGTACGCCTTCAAGCGCCGCACCACATCGACCGCGCGCGCGGCGGCCTGTAGCGTGAGCACGGCGTCGCTTTCCAGCACCGGTTCGATCGCGTCGAGCGGGTCGGCGTGTTCCTCGCGTTCGAGGATGGTCACCTCGTCGAGTGTCTGCGGGTAGCCGAGGTTCAGCATCACCAAAAAACGGTCGAGTTGGGCTTCGGGCAGCGGGAACGTCCCGGCCATTTCCACCGGGTTTTGCGTGGCGATGATGAAAAACGGCGACGGCAGTTCGCGCGTGAAGCCGTCGGTCGTCACCTGCTGCTCGGCCATACACTCCAGCAGGCTGCTCTGGGTGCGCGGCGAGGCGCGGTTCACCTCATCGACGAGGACGACGTTCGCAAACACCGGCCCCTCCACAAATTCGAAGCGCTGCTCGCGCTGATTAAACACCGCACTGCCGGTGATGTCGCTGGGGAGCAGGTCGGGGGTGCACTGCACCCGCTTGAACGTCGCGTGCAGGCTGCGGGCGAGCGCCTTCGCCGTGAGCGTTTTGCCGGTGCCGGGCACATCTTCGAGGAGAATGTGCCCGCCCGCGCACAACGCCGCGAGCAACAATTCCAGGCGCGCATCATCGACCACGGCGGCACGCTTGATGTTGTGGGTCATTTTCGCGATGGGTTGCTGGTGGGTGGCTGCGTTGTGCTGTGGGGAGACGGCCATGTACAACCCTTACGCAAGCATACGGCAAGGCATTGTACAGGCCATTGTTTAGGAGCGCGTTAAGATCACAGATCGAAGCGGTAGATGACGCCGGTTTCGCTCTCGGTTACGTAGAGCACCGTTTCATCGGCGTTCATGGTAACGTTCGTGGGGTAACGACCCTCTGGCATGGCGATGGCATCGAGCAAGTTACCGTCCGGCGAGACGATCATCACCTTGCCGCCACCATAATGCGCGATATACAGCGTGCCGTCCGCTGTGCGATACAGGCCATCTGGCCCTAGTTGATAGCACTCAGCCGCTTCGAGTTGGCAGGCTTCGTCGGCACGGAAGAAAACGTAACCAGGGGAATAGGTGCCGTCGCCGTTGACTGTGTAGGCGAGCACCTGATTCTGCCGGTGTTCGTTGACGTACAGCGTGCTGCCATCCGCCGAAAGCTCGACGCCGTTGGGGTAGCGCAGGCCGCTATCCACCTGAATCAGATCGCCATCTGGGGAGTAGTAGTACACCGCGCCCACCAGGCGCCCCTCCAGCCAATCGTCGCCGAAATCACAGCTG
>CAYSVE010000656.1:0-3594 GCA_964434365.1 uncultured Anaerolineaceae bacterium
GAGAGGTAGACCAGTGGCGTGTGCCGGAACAATACACGACCCACAAACGGTATATCTTGCACCAACGGGATGCTCAGCCGAGGGAGTTGCTCAAGATCGCTTGGGGCAAAGGTTCCGCTCGTATTGAACCAGATTTGCAGCAAATAGGCTGTCCCTCCCAAGGCGAGAATGTTCACGGCTAGCCCTGTCACGATGAGGTCGGCCTTCAGGTCGGTTACTAACAGCGCGAAAAACGTACCAAAGAGCGCACACACCGGTATCGCAACCAACACACCCACCCACGCCGAGTTTGCCCAAAAGCCGACGACCACCGCAGTAAACGCGCCGATGAGCATCAATCCTTCCAGCGCGATATTGATTAACCCCACCTGATAGCTAAGCAAACCAGCCATCGCTGCAAATATGAGCGGCGTAGCGAGCCGCATCATCGACGCCAGAACGTTGGAAGTGAGCGCTAGCCAATCCATTGTTAATCGCCCTCTGCTGATACAGGCATCGGACTATTTTCAGAATCCGATTTGGGACGGAATCGGTTCGTAAGCCACTGATAACCAACGTCGACGGTGAGAAAGAAGATAATAAGCGCCTGTAGAATATCGATCAGGTCGCGGGGTATTCGCGTAAACAACTCCATCGTAGAGCCGCCGTTGCGTAGCGCCCCGAAAAACAACGCGGCCAGCAGTGCACCGATCGGCGTGTTGCGTCCGAGCAGCGCAACTACGATGCCATCGAACCCCAACCCACGAGAAAAACCGGACACGAAACGATAGTTCACGCCGAGTGCCTGCCCTGCGCCAGCAAGCCCGCCGATTAAACCGCTCAAGAACATAACCTGCACGATCACACGTTTCACCGGCATACCCATCCACCGAGCAAATAACGGATTCGTGCCATGTGCATCGACCTCGTACCCCAAGGTCGTGCGTCGCACAATCAACAGCACAATGAACACTGTGACAAGCGCAATATAGAAGCTGATGTTTAACTGCGAGCGCTCCACCAGACGAGGAAGCTGCGCCTGTGGGGCAACCTCGGCGGACATCGCATTCGCCATACCCGGGACGAGAAATGGCCCTGTCACCAACCAATCGGTGAAAAAGATCGCCACGTAGTTCAGCATGATTGTGGTCACAACCTCATCGACTTGCAGGTATGCTTTCAGGTAACCGGGCACCACTCCCCACAGCCCC
The DNA here is from genome assembly GCA_964434365.1 of uncultured Anaerolineaceae bacterium. GTDB lineage: Bacteria > Chloroflexota > Anaerolineae > Aggregatilineales > Phototrophicaceae > CAYSVE01. The sequence goes on from CAYSVE010000656.1 coordinate 1,191, forward strand.
CCGGCCATGCCTGCGAGGATAAAGGCTAGCGGAATAAGTAAGATGCCGGGAAGCCCGACAAATGTAAACCCCACCCACGCAGCCACGAACGCCCCAAAGTAGAGAGAGCCTTCTACACCAATGTTGAAGATTCCAGCCCTGAACGCGATTAGTGTCGCCAGCCCGGTAAATATCAGCGGGGTTGCCGCGAGCAGGGTGTTTGCAAAAGCACGTTGGTTCCCGAAAGCCGCCTGGTAGAGTTGCTGATAGGCAAAGATAGGGTCTTTACCACTCGCGGCAATAATCGCCCCGCCCAGTAAAAGTGCCATCAGTAGTGTGATCATGACTCGGAAAAGCTGCCGGAGTTCGTTCATATAGCAGAAACGCTATGCACACCGCCACCAGCCATAAGCGCGCCGAGTTCCTCGCGCGTTGCGTCCTCCGCATTCAGTTGCCCGATTATCTGCCCCTCGTACAGCACCAGGAATCGGTCACACATTGCCAGCAACTCGTCTAAATCAGCGGAGAGCAGGAGAATGCCGCAACCTGCCGCACGCAGTTGCAACAACTGCTCGTGGACGAATGTTGCAGCACCGATATCCAGCCCGCGTGTAGGCTGTGCCGCAATCAGTACTAACGGGTTGTCTGCCAGTTCGCGAGCAATGACCACTTTTTGAGCATTACCACCAGACAACGAACCTACTGGGGTTTTCGGGCTTTCGGCGCGTATGTCGAATTGATCCATCAATCGCTGCGTGGCGCGCCGAATGAACCCTGCCTGCAACATACCCCAGTTAGAAAAAGGCTGCCGGTAGTATCGCGTGCCAGCGACGTTTTCCGAGATACTTAATCGTCCACTTAGCCCCTCGTGGTTGCGATCTTCAGGGATGATCGCCAAACCATGCTCGCGGCGCTCGCGCCCAGGGTGATGCGTCACATTTAAATCGCCAATTGAGACGGTACCATCTGTTGGCGACCGGAGTCCGACTAGTACCTCGAGTAGTTCGCGCTGTCCATTGCCCTCGATACCGGCCAGCCCTACGATTTCACCACCACAGATCGAGAAAGAAATACCGCGCAATGCCGGCAACCTTCGGTCATCGCGGGCGTAGATGGCATCAACCGATAGCTGTACAGCACCTCGTTGAGCTTCCCCACTCCGGCGGACGGGTTCTACGTCTTTACCGACCATCATCCGTGCGATTTCCGGCGGCGATGTATCCGCCACATTCACTGTACCGATGACCTCACCCCGACGTAACACCGTTGCCCGCTGGCATAACTGCATGACTTCGTGCAATTTGTGCGTAATAAAGATGACGGTACGGCCTTCCGTAACCAGGCCACGCAGGATAAAAAACAGGGATTCGACTTCCTGCGGAGTCAGCACTGCCGATGGCTCATCCAGAATAAGCAACTGTGCATCGCGGTAGAGCAGCTTCAATATTTCGACACGCTGCTGCACACCGACCGATAGGTCTTGCACACGCTTTTTGGCATCCACTTTCAGGTTAAACCGGTCAGCAAGCGCCTGAACCTGTGCGATCATCTCCGCCTCGTTCAAAAATCCGCGTGCTTGTGGCTCGCTACCCAGTACAACATTTTCGGCAACCGTGAACGAGGGAACCAATTGGAAATGCTGGTGTACCATGCCAATACCCAGCCGAATCGCCGTGTTGGGTGAATCGATGACTACGAATTTACCGTTCAATGCAATCGTGCCGCTGTCCGGTTGAACCTGACCGTAGAGAATTTTCATCAACGTGGACTTGCCCGCACCGTTTTCGCCCACGAGTGCATGAATCTCGCCCTGCGCAACCTCGAAGCTGATTTGTTTATTTGCGTGGACATCGCCATAGGATTTGCTGATGCGATTCATCTGTAAGTGCAGCATATTTTGGGGTTCCAAAACTAAGCACCTTCCTGCGGGGTATGGCATGTACGACACGCCCCACAGGAAGCTAACGAACGAAATTTATTCGGCTACATACCCATAGACTCGGCGAGTTCTACGACACCTGCGCACGTCGCATTGTTGACAAGTGCGGCTGTCTGCTCTTCGTCCAACGTGCGGAAGTCGATCACACTGAGTTCACCACCGATGATTGCATCGCGGGCTGCGTTGACCTGGTCCATATACTCACGCGGGATGAGGTGGCGCGTGTAACTCATTTCGGAAAGGCCCACCCCTTCACTATCCAGTCCATAGAAGGTGGTGATGCCGCCCTCTAATTCACCGTTTACCGCGCGTTCGATCACGTCATAAATCGACACGTCCACTCGCTTAAGCATGCTGGTGAGCACATTGCCCGGCGCAAGGTAATCCTGGTCACTGTCGACCCCGATAGCGAAAAAGTTTTCGTCCGCTGCCGCGTCGATGACACCCTCTCCGGTGCCACCCGCAACCTGGATCTCGACATCGGCA
>CAYSVE010000657.1:0-3583 GCA_964434365.1 uncultured Anaerolineaceae bacterium
GGCGCGCTTTGCCAGTTCGCGATCGAACTTTTCTCGCCGAATCGGATCTTCGAGAAGATCGTGGGCCTGCGAAATCTCTTGAAACTGGAGGAGTGCCCCAGGGCTGTTTGGGTTCACGTCGGGATGCAGACGCCGCGCAAGTCGTCGGTAGGCTACTTTGATTTCCTTGTCGCCTGCATCGTGGGGCACGCCGAGGATTGCATAGGGGTCGAAAATGTCACTCATATTTAGCTCGGTAATCGAAGAACAAGCGCCGTGATGTTGTCATTTCCACCCAGGGAGTTCGCCATAGCTACGAGTTTGTCGGATGCCTCCTGAGGATCGACGTGTTCACGGACAATCTGAAAGATAAGTTGCTCGTCGATCATGCTCCACAGGCCATCGCTGCACAGCAACAAACGTGCCCCGGGGGGGATGCGCCGCGTGAGCGCGTCGACTTCGAGTGTCTCGCTTTGGCCAAGGGCACGATACAAGACATTTTTGTTGGGGTGGGTCTCCACCTCGTCCTCCTCGATCTGACCCAGCTCGACCAGCCGCCGCACAAGCGAGTGATCGCGCGTAATTTGTTCCGCGTCTTCCTTCGTAACCAGGTAGGCACGGCTATCGCCCACATGGGCAAAATATGCCAGGTCGCCGACGATAGCCACGACGGTGATCGTCGTGCCACCATCGGGCACTTTGTCCAGCACTTCGTTGTTCGCCTTCTGTATGGCCTCTACGAGCGCTTCGGTGATGGTGGGGCGGTCGGCATCATCGTCCTGGTTCGTGAGCATCGGCATGAAAATCCGCGATGTGACATATGCCGACACCGTCCGCGTAACGATCGCGGATGCCTTCTCACCGTCGTGGTGGCCCCCCATACCGTCGGCAACGATGAACAGACCGAACTCTGGGCGGTTTTCGACGCTCTGGCCGGTAACGTGCAGGGCCATCATGGCGTCCTGGTTGTTGGTGCGCACCATGCCCACATCGGTCGATTGGCCGAATACGAGATGATCATTCTTCGATGCAATGACCTTCTCCAGAGGCAAACGTCGGGTGGTGCCATCGCCTATGCCGTCTGCCTGTTCGGGCGGTACGGGTGTGGCTTCTTCGGCATCGCCGGGTGTCTTCTCGGCATCGTCTGCCGCTGCCGCAGGCTCATCGGCGGCTTTGGCGACACCATCTTGCCTCTCCACAGGTTGCGCGGTGAGGTTAGACGATGACTCCACAGTTTCTACATCGTTGCGCCCAAAGAGGCGGCGAATGAATTCCATGTTCTAGGCTCCGTTAGGGGGGTGAGAAAGGCTACTCGACCAGCGGCAGAGCATACAGCTTTTTGTCCAGGGATCCAAAGACAATGGTATCTTGCGTAATGACAGGCGCGGACGTAATCGCACCGCCAGCCGTATACTGCCACCGCTCTTTACCCTTTTTGATGTCGATGCAATACAACACATTATCGGTTCCACCAAAGTAGACTGCACCATTATGCACTACTGGCGAGCCTACGATAGGCTTACCTACCGCATACTTCCACTTTTCGCGGGAAGTTTCGGTATTTACCGCGTAGAAGTACCCATCGGCGGACCCGAACAGAACCAGATCCTCGAACATAACGGGCGATGAAATGACCGGCCCCTGTGTGCGGAACTTCCATGAACTGTAGCCACTTGCTGCGTCTAGGGCATACAAGTTGTAATCGTGCGACCCCAGGTACACCATATTCGTCTCTTCGTCCATCGCTGGCGACGAGTTGATCGAGCGACGGGTTCGGTAAATCCACTTGTAACCATCCTCAGCGCCAGACAGCGGTATTGCCATCACCTCACCGAGATCGTTGCCGAAGACGACTAATTCGTCGTTCACAGCGGGGCGGGTGCGCACCGGCGACTCGGAATTGTACTCCCAAAGCTTGCGGCCATTGGCCGCAGACAGCGCATACAGGAAGCCGTCGTCGCTCCCGAAGAAGACATGATCTAAGGCAACGTTGGGCGTACCACGAACTTTGCCCTTTGTTTGGAACGACCACGCGACCTTACCGGTACTTGCGTCGATCGCATTGAACGTAAAATCCTCCGAGCCGAAGAAGACCAGCCCGGTACTCCGGTCGTAGGTTGCCGACGATGCGATACCACCTTGGGTGGCGTGCTTCCAAACAAAATCACCTGTGTCCTGGGTGACGCAATACACGTTCGAGTCGTAAGAGCCGACGAAAACATGGCTCTTGCTCGCGCTTGGCCCGCTCCGAACTTCGTCTTCGGTTGCAAATACCCACTTGGGGTCGATGAGGCCCCCGGCAGCACCCTCACCCTCGAAGAATTCGGTTTGCTCGCCGCCATTGACTGCGCCCGGTTGTGCAACGGCCCCACCGGCGTCACTATGCGTGGGCATCGTCGAAGGTGTCGCAACTGGCGCACTACCGACATTCACCGGTTGGTAGCGCAAGGCCAGTAACGCCTCTCGCATTTCGCCGCAGCTTTCCCAACGATCTTCCTGGTTGAAAGCGAGCGCCTTGTTGATTATCTTGATGAACCCATCCGGTACCTCAGGGTTGTAGTCGGCGATAGGGCGCTCGTGGAAGCTAAACGGTGGCTCCAGGCGCGGGTCCTTGCGGGTGAGTACGTGGTGCAATGTCGCACCCAGGCTGTAAATATCGCTGCGGGGCGAAATATCGCCCTTGTACTGCTCTGGCGCCGAATACCCCTCGGTGCCGATCATTGTGTGCTTCTTCGCACCGCCTTCCGTCACCGCATTGATAAGGGCCTTGGCGATACCGAAGTCGATGAGGCGCACCTTACCGAGGCTATCGACCATAATATTCGACGGCTTGATGTCGCGGAAGATAATCTGCTCTGGCTGGTGAGTGTGCAGGTATTCCAGCACTTCGCACAGGTCGATGCACCACTCAGCAATTTTGTCGACAGGAAGACCCTTCGTTTTTGAGATTAGCAGTTCCAGGTCGCTACCGTTGATGTATTCCTGGACGAGATACGCCCGGTCGTCGCGGTCGAAGAAGTCGAAAATCTTCGGTATCGCCGGGTGCGACAGCGTCGCCAGGATGTTCGCCTCGCGGCGGAAGGTCTTCAGCGCAGAGTCGCGAAGCGCGCGATCCGTCGCCGGGTTGTGCATTTCCTTGATAGCGACCAGCCTGCGCACGTCGGGGAAGTTGAGGTCGCGAGCCTGGTACACGGTGCCCATACCACCCCCACCCAACACGCCTAAGATCTTATAGCGTGTGAGCAAAATTGTATTGGCCTTCAGCGATCCCTCTGGGCCGGTATTTTTGTTCTTATCCGAGAGTTGCGTTGTTTCGGGCATGGGTTGGCTCTTATGATTCCTTCAAGACTCTTGCAATCATTATATGAAACCGGAAACAATACTGCAATCGGTTGACCTTCGAATGAGGCACGCGGTAATGCAGCCCTTGTCAATATATATTCACGTCCCATTTTGTACAGCCAAGTGCAGTTACTGCGCATTTAACGTCTATGTTGAGCTAGAGCACTTGATTGAGCCGTTTGTTAGTGCACTGTTAAGGGAAATTGCGGGTATTGCAAACGTAAATCCCGGTCACCCGGTGCATACGATCTACTTTGGCGGT
>CAYSVE010000658.1:0-3582 GCA_964434365.1 uncultured Anaerolineaceae bacterium
GTGGTGGCATTTTGGCAGGGGTGGTGCCGACGCACACCGCCTTTACGCCCGAAATCGCCATCAAAACACTGATGCACGACCCGGCCTTTTATGTCGAGAACCTGCCGCTGGCCTTCGATGCTGGTGTGGATGGGTTCGTGAAATCGGGTTTGCACCTCACGAGTGACGTGCTGGAAGCACTCAACGACATGTTGGAGCGACCAGATCAAACATTCGAGTGGGGTGTGGATGTCGTATCGAAGGGAACCGGGGTTGTAACCGGCATCCTGGATAACATGACCCGGTCAAAACCGTCTGATCCAAACATTAGCTAAGCCACTGATATTAAGGAGAGTAACCAATGACAGACAACAGCAAAGCCAACGATAACGACGTGACCCGCGATGAGGAATCCCTCGGCGAAGCATTGGGCGATGTGCGGCAGAGCTTGATGCGCGTTGCCGGGAGCGTCGTGCGCTTGCCTATTTCCGTGCTTCCAGAGGAATCGCGCAACCATTTCGATAAGGCCGGGCAGGAGTTCAGCCGAGGCATTTCGTCGCTACTGCGTAGTGTCGCCGATGGCATGGAGCGCGCCGACGACAACGACGCCAAACCACAAGGATAACAAGGGGGAGACCCTGATGGACCGAGAGCCGAGAAAGCCTAGACGGCCCAAAAAGGACGAGCCGAAGAAGGCTGAGAAGGATACCGAGGAAAAAGAATCCAACACGCTGGTACTGACGTCGCATCGCGAGTTTGCTGTCGCACAAAATGAGATATTCAAGCGGCTAAACGAGAACCCGGAGGCGGTTAGCTTACTGCTGGTGAACCCCGCGTTGGCTATCGAGGAGCTTGATGTTGAGCTTTCGCCGGAACTGCGACATCACGTGCTGCACACGTTGCAGCACCCACCCGCCCTGCGGGAGCGCCGTGCAGAGCTTGAGGCCAGCCTCAAGGAAGCGCTTGGCGAGGCCCCGCAGCCCAACGACCCGGCCTGGTTGAGCCGCGTGTTGTTCGAGACGTTGCAGGCCAGCCCGGTGAAGACCGAAGGTCGCGCACCTGTGTACAAGCGCGTCGTATCGAATAATCTGATTAACCACGCGAGCCAAATTCGTGACCGCTGGGAGGAGGGCAAGGCGAATCCGCGCCGTCCTCGCCCGAAGGGAATGCGCGTGCGCCTCAAAACGCCGGGGGACAAGATCCGCCGCATGGACCTCGAAGCCCCCGTGCCCGATGACCTCGAGCCGGTAAAAGACACACCCGAAACCGTTTCGCTGGAAGACCTTTACTTCTATCGAGACCAGAACCCGCTGGTCGGTGATTTGCTGGAGTTAGGCGTGATTCAACGGCGAGCATTTCCGATTCAGTCTGCCGATGGCTTCCGCAAGGTGAAAAGCGGCGAGCAGCGAAGTGTGTTTACGACCTGGATCAAGTCTGCGAGCTTTCCGGTAAAGGACAAAGGCCGTCGCGATGAGCCTGACAGGTAACTACGACTACTGCGTCGAGCTTACGATCGGCGTGGTGCGCGAAATTTTTCATGAAGCGTTCCGCGACGAAACGGTCGACGAGGAACCGATGTTCCCGCATAACTTCGGGCCGCTCACGCGCGATTTCTCTGGGCGTACGGCGACGATCTATGTGAAGGTTTACGACGACGAAAGCCGTCCGGCGGACCTTACCTTCGCCGACGAGCGCACGATACGGTTTTCGCTGCCGGTCGATATCGACGTACAACTCGACGATTCGCCGGACCCGACCTTGAGCCGTATCACGTTACAGGCGCTCATCGGTGTGCCGGGGCAACTGGAGACGTGGGAGGAACCGCCCGGCAGTGGTGAACACTACCTCGGCGTGGACTTCACGAATATTCAGCCCGGTGACATCGAAATCGACGTGCTCGATGGCGTGCCTGTCGTTGGCGTCGAAAACTATCGCAATGCTGTACACAAGCGCTACGAGGAAATCGAGCATGTGTACACACAGGCTGGCGCGACACTCGTGCTCTACGACGGTAACCGCGACCTGTCGCTGAACCCGCCGAACGAAGCGACCCCGTACGAAATCGAAGTCGCGGAGGAGAGCCACGGCGGAACGACGTACCTCAAGCTGACGGCACCGTTTCACCTGACGGTGCCGCTACCGCCTCCGCTTTCCGGCGAATTTGCGTCGTATGGGCGCATTATCTTCTGGCGGCGCGTGGAAACGAGCGCGGACGAGACGCATATCATCGTGCATATGGATGAAGAACCGGGGGATGCTGCGCTGCAAACCCAGATTCAATTCGATACCCCACCGGACACGGGCGACAAACTCACCCAGATTCGCAACATGATTCGGGACCGGTACGCGCTCATCGCGCACGAAATTTCGATTCCACAGGGTTTTGGTCCGTCGGGACGGTTCGTCGTCTACAACGACAACGACGACACGAACCTCGACCCAGAATTGCCGGTAAGCCACGATCCGTACGAGATCGATGCAGTGCTGGAAACGCACGGCACATCGGAGTATGTGAAGATACGGGTGCCCATTTTCGCAGATATGGAAAATGTGCCCACCATCAGTGTGTACCAGTCCTTCGGTCGCATTATCTTCTGGCGCGAGCTTGTCACCGATGCGATGGCAGGGACGATTACTGTCGATATGGGCGTCGAACCGGGGATCACGGCACTGGCAACAACAGTCGAGTTCGATAGCGGCTTTGGGCCGATACCGACTATCATCGGCAATGCGGTCGCCCCGTATGTGCCGCCTGTGCTCGCAGCCTTTGGCACGATAACCGTACCGGGCTTCGCCTCGTTGGAAAGCCAGGTGTTACCGCAGGTACTAAGCGCGTTGGCGAACTTCGGCAAAATTGTGGAGCCGAACTTCTCGCAAACGGCTGCCGAAACCCTGCTTCGTGCGGAAGTTTCCAACTACCTGAAGACGCGCAAGTTCCCGGTGTATACACCGGTTTCGCCAGACCCCGAACAGGCTCCCCTCGAAGCACCCGTTGGGCGGTTACTCGTCGCGCCGGAGGTGCTGGCGGTGTTGTTCAACCAGCGCAGCGGCGATCCTGGGACGGTCACATTACCGGACGATTTTACGAATGGCAATCGGCTTGCAGTCGCCATCGGGCGCGACCGCGCACTCGAACTCATCAACGATGCAATTTTGGATGAGTTTCCTAACCTTAACACCGACAAAGGTCACCTCATCGAAACCGATGAAGGTGATGCCCACCTCAAAAAGCTCAATGTGGTGCCATCCGATGCTGGGACGCACGGTGAGAGCGAAGGGCATATGTGGGTCACAGGCGAGGCCGAAGTTCACATCGACTGCTGGCCAGACCCCGATGTGGAGTTCGAGGGGCCATTGTTCGTCGATGCGCAATCGATCACGAATGAGGACGGCGAGTGCGAACTCGAACTTGAGGCCCGTGTGGGTGACTTCGACTTCGACCAGAGTTGTTGCGATGTCTTCATCGACATCATCATCCCCGTGGTCGGGTGGATCATGTATTTCGTCATCGAATCCACGGTCGATTCGGTGGGGGGGGGGGTTGCCGGGGCCATTGCAGACGGCCAGGAGGAACTCATCGAACCAGTGCCACCGGTGGTGTTT
>CAYSVE010000659.1:0-3579 GCA_964434365.1 uncultured Anaerolineaceae bacterium
GGCGTGGCGTACCTGCTCGACCTTGCGATCGACCGTCGCGAATGGCGCTCACTTGCATATCTCATTGGAGGTGGGGTACTGGGCGTTGGGTTGTATGTGAGCATCTATACCCTGCTCAGCGATGACTTTCTGCGACTGGTGATCTCGCCGGAACTCCGCGCGGCAGCAGTTACTGGGCCATGGCCTGTGTTGACGCAGCAACTCGGCAGTGCCCTGGGGTTGATGCCGCTGCTGTTCGGCGCGGCGGTCGGTGGCATCGTAACGGTTGTGGGGGGCGCTGTAGCGACGCGCTTTAGCGCGTCGGATGAGCCTACGGAGCATCGGGCCGAGCATGCTCGGCCCCTACAGCGCCCCTTCGGGCTGCTGCTTGCGACCGTTTTCGTGACCCAACCACTGGTGCTGGCATTCAGCTATGGTTACTACCGCGACTACTACTTGCTGCACAGCGTCATCCCGATGACACTGCTCGCGGCGGCCCTCTTCCACAGCTTCGACGAAAAACGCCCGGCAGTCCACGCAACGTTGATCGTTCTCACGATCGTCGCAGGCTTCGGGTTGCTCACCCGCGGCCTGCTGAAGGAAGACTCGCAAAGCTTCGACGACGCCCTGATCGTCGCCCGCGAGGTCCGCGCGATGAGCACCCCGCATGACATCATCGTCGGTGTCGACCCGTTCTACTTCGAGCTTGGCCAACAAATGGTCGAAATGGGCGTGAGCATCTACTACGCGAATCAGGCACAAATCGAACAAGTTGAGGTATGGGAACAGGTTCAGCCGACGGTCATCGTATTGGTGAACGGCTACCCACTGCCCGTCCCGCCCGGCGTGACCGAGTACATGGCCCGACACGACTTCAACCCCGCGCACTGCTGGGCAAGCGAGCGCCTCGGCACCGTCACCCTTTATCGACCGGGCGAACACACTCTGGCACCCTGTGCTATAATCGACGCTTGACTTGCTTCGACCATCAACCAACCGGAAAATGCGATGACCGATCTGACAGACCTCTCCTTGACGGAAGTGCTGGCGAAACTGCGCGCAAAAGAGTTCTCTTCGGTAGAAATAACCCAGGCCTACCTGGATAAAATTCACCAATACGACCCCGTACTCAAGAGCTTTATCACGGTGACAGACGACCTTGCCCTCAGTGCTGCCAAGGCCGCCGACAAAGCCATTGCCGATGGCGACGACCGCCCGATGCTCGGCGTCCCTATGTCGCTGAAGGACATCCTCTCGACGACGGGCGTCGAAACCACTGCCGGGTCGAAGATTCTGCGCGGCTACAAACACCTGTTCAACGCGACCGCCGATCAACGCCTGTTCGATGCCGGGATGGTCATGCTCGGTAAGGTGAATCTCGATGAGTTTGCGATGGGGTCCTCCACCGAGAACAGCGGCCTGTTCGTCACCCGTAACCCGTGGGACCCTGAGCGCGTGCCCGGTGGCAGCAGTGGCGGTAGTGCCGCCGCCGTCGCGGCGGGCTTTGGTGCGGCCTCACTCGGCACCGATACCGGCGGCAGTGTGCGTCAGCCGGGCGCTTTCTGCGGCGTGACGGCCCTCAAGCCCAGCTACGGACGCGTCTCGCGCTACGGTCTTATTGCCTTTGGTTCCTCGCTCGACCAAATCGGCCCGTTCGGGCGCAGCGTAGAAGATGTTGCGCGCGTGTTGGGCGTCATGGCCGGGCACGACCCGCTCGATTCCACGAGTATGCCCACCCCGGTGCCAAACTACATCGCGGAAATGCAAAACACCGACATCAAGGGCCTGAAGATCGGCCTGCCCAAGGAGTACTTCGTCGATGGCGTCGTCCCCGTCGTCCGCGATGCGGTGCAAGCAGCTATCGATAAACTCGTGGAAATGGGCGCAGAAACGGTGGAAATCAGCCTGCCACACACCGAATACGGTTTGCCGGTGTATTACATCCTCGCGACAAGCGAGGCCAGCACCAATCTCGCCCGCTTCGATGGCATCCGCTTCGGCCCGAAAATCGATAAGGGCAATATGTGGGATACCTACCGCGCGACCCGCGGCGAGGGCTTCGGGCCAGAGGTCAAGCGGCGCATTATGCTGGGGACCTACGCGCTATCGGCGGGCTACTACGATGCCTTCTACGGCAAGGCGCAAGGCGTACGCACCCTCATCAAGCAGGATTTCGAGAAGGCTTTCGAAACAGTGGACATCATCGCCACACCTGTGACACCCACCCCGGCCTTCAAGTTCGGCGAGAACACCGACGACCCGATTCAGATGTACCTCTCGGACATCTTCACCATGACGACCAACCTCGCTGGCATCGCGGGCATAAGTATCCCCTGCGGTATGGATACCGAGCATAACTTGCCGATTGGGTTGCAGTTACTTGGCCCGCACATGGGCGAGAGCGAAATCTTCCGTGTGGGGCACGCCTACCAGCAAGCCACCGATTGGCACACGCGGCGCCCGCCGCTTGCCGAAACGCTGAAGGTATAGCTACACAAAATACCCGGGGGGGTGCGCAAAATAACGTTGCCGTGCCCCTACCCCGGCAGTTCCTCCGCCGAAATTTCGGCAAATGGACGCGCCGCCTTATCTCGTGCAGAGAGTACCGGTGCCGTGATGCCCCACGGCACCGCAAATTCGGCGTCATCCCACTGGATGCCGCGCTCGTCGCTGCCGTCGTAGTAGTTATTTACCACATAAATCAACGTCACGTCCGTTATCGCACAAAAGCCGTGTGCCACCCCCGTGGGGATGAACAGACCCATGCCATCGTCCGCGTCAATGTCCAGTGTCGCTCCATTCTTAAATGTCGGCGACTCGGCCCGTAAATCCGCGAGGCCCACCCGCAACCGACCGCTCACCGGCAGCCAGTAGTCCACCTGCCGCAAATGATAGTGCAGCCCACGTAACACACCGGCCTTGCTATCGCTGCGATTATGCTGCGTCCGGCTCCAGTCGATCCACGGAAACCATTCCTGCCGAAATGTCTCGCAGAAGGCCCCGCGCTCATCGGCGATGCGCTTGAGGGGAACCGTAAACACCCCATCGATTTCGGCAAACGGGATCTATAGCTCGGTGGTGGATGGCTGGTCGGGCATGGCGGCGAGTTGTTCCTGCACAGTGTAAGACTTTTGGCCCCGAGTGTAACAGCGCCAGCGGACCTCAGTCCAGCGGTAGCTTCATAAAGATGACCGGCTCCCGCTCACCGTTGCCAAGGTTCATCAGCACCACCCGGTCATCGACGAAGCCCAGCCGCCGATAGAGGCGCACCGCGCCGGGGTTCGCCTCCGCCGCGCCGATCTCCACACAGTCTGCCCGTAGCCGAATCGCGTGTTGCATCAAACACTGAATAATGGCCGTGCCGATGCCGTGCCCACGATAGCCCTCGGCTACCACCAAATCACTGATCTCGGCGCAGCGGGGCCATAGCGTGAGCTGCCCATAGCCGATGATGGGCGTCTGCGGTGTGCCCACGGCGACGATGCCGGTGCCGCGCTTTTCGCGAATGTTACGTTCGACTCGGGTCAGTAGCCAACGGCCTACTTCCGGGGTGCGGTCTTGCCAGCAGTTGGCGCAAAGGGTATCGAGGTCGGTCATGCG
>CAYSVE010000660.1:0-3578 GCA_964434365.1 uncultured Anaerolineaceae bacterium
CGTCGATAAATACATGGGCGACGCCGTGACCGGCCTGTTCAACACGCAGTTGAATCCACAGGATGACCACGCCGTGTTGGCCGTGCGCGCGGCCATGAGCATGATTTACGACCTATACGCGCTCCACGAAGTGCTGGAAGAGGACTCGCGCCTGTTCTACGGGGTCGGCATCCACACCGGGCCAGCCGTTCTGGGTAATGTCGGCGGCAGTGGACGCGTGGAGTTCTCGGCTATCGGTGAAGCGATGGACATCAGCAAGGTGCTACAGGAAAACGCTGGACCGGGTGAGGTTATCATCAGCCAGGAAACCCACGACATCATACAAGACATGTTCGAGTGTGAGCCGCTGACCCCCAAGAAGACCAAAGGCCACGACGAAATCACCGTGGTCTATAAGGTCATCAAACGTAAGAAGGGCGTGAACACCGGCCCGCTGATGCTAGACCCCGACCTGCTGGACATCTTCAACGACGATGATTAATGTCACCGGGCCGCGCACGAGTCGCGGCCCTTTTCGTTTGGCCCTACCGGTGTCGAGGTGCGATATAATCGGCCCGTTTGACGTGTTCAAATGGGCGACCGATGGCTACAACCGCATTCCCAACCGATAACCTCCCCAACCCACAAAAACGCAACCTGCTTATTCAGCGCGTGTCGCGCGCACCGTGGTGGCTACTCATCATCGCATTGATGGTGATCGCGTTTGTGCTGAGTGTCCGCACAGACGAAACGTACCAGAATATCTGGAACGGTGTTCGACAGGGCATTTTTACGACGGCGTGGGTCACCGTGACAGCCTACACAATCGCGATGATTGCCGGGCTGCTGATTGCACTGCTGCGCCGTAGCAACAATGTGGTGGTCTACCAGCTTTCGACGTTGTATGTGGAGTTCGTACGCGGGATTCCGACGCTGGTGCTGGTGTATTACGTCGTCCTTGCCGCGACACCGCAGATCATCGGCCTGCTGAACGACCTCGGCGTGTGGTTAGGGCCATTCGACGTGTTCAACCTCGCGGAATTGGTCACCCGCGATGTGCCCAACACATGGCGTGCGATCATCGGCCTGGCGATTTCGTACAGCGCCTTCCTCTCCGAAGTATTTAGGGCTGGCATCGACAGCATCGACGAGGGCCAACGCGAGGCCGCCCGTAGCCTGGGTATGGGGCCGTGGGGTGTGATGCGCTACATCGTTCTGCCGCAGGCTTTTCGCAATGTGCTGCCCCCGCTCGGCAACGACTTCATCGCTATGCTGAAGGAAAGTTCGCTGCTGTCCATCGTTGGGGTGCCCGATATTACGCGGCAGGGTGGCACCTATGCCCAGAGCACCTTCACCTTCTTCGAGGCATACAACGTCGTGGCCCTCACCTACCTTGTGATGACGCTCTCGCTATCGATGGTGGTAAAATTGATCGAACTCTGGCTGGATAGAGGCAAGGCACGCGCAGCATGACAGAACTCCAACGCACTGATATTCACCGGACGGTTATCGGAGAAGTCGTGGCTACCAACATCACCGTAGATAAATACATGGCGCGCTATGCCGAGTCGCACTGCGAGTGGGTGCAAGGGACGGTTATCAAGATGTCACCCGTACACGACAAACACGATGAACTTACTGGCTTTCTGCGTGCGCTTTTCGCGGCTTACTTCGAGCTAAAGCCGATCGGCAAGGTTCGGCAGGACCCGTTCGTGCTCCAACTGCCATCGATCGAAGTGGCTCGGCAACCCGATCTTCAGGTTATCCTCGATGACAACCCGCATGAATACACACCGACTGCGATGATCGGCCCTGCGGACCTATGTGTGGAAGTGGTCTCGCCAGAAAGCCAGGGCCGTGACCACGGTGAGAAGTTCGAGGAGTATCAGGCGGCGGGGGTGCGCGAGTATTGGATTATCGACCCGTTGCGGGATGAGGCACGCTTTTACCAGCTAAACGATGACGGGCTGTATCGCTCGATAGCGCCAGATGCAAATGGCATCTATCGATGCCGTGTTCTACCGGGCCTACGCCTCGATGTAGCCTTACTGTGGGCCGAGAAGCTCCCCGGCCCAATCGAAACAGGGCGGATGGTGCAGGCGATGCTGAGCTAACTACTGCCGCGCGTCTCGGAGTTCGCGCGCCACTTCGATGTCGCGTTGCGTTTCGTCAGCTTCGGCATCCATGGCCATGCCCAGGTAAACATCGCGCGCGGCCTTGAAGTGTTGCACGGCATCGTCGTACCGACCCCAATTGCCATACACGTTCCCCAATCCACGCAGTAGCGCGGCTTCGGTCTCGCTGTCGCCGAGGTCACGGGCTTCGCTGAGCGTCTTCAGATAGTAGTCTTCGGCCAGCGTCAAATACTCGATTGTCCGTGTGGGGTCTTCTTCGATGCGCCCCAGTTCGGCATAGATGTTGCCCATGATCCCCATCCGCAGGGCACGTGCCGGGCGGTCGCCCAACTCGCTGTAGATTTCTACGGTTTCGCGGAAGTGCTCCAGCGCCTCCGATTGGTAGCCCGCTGCCAACGCGCTGTTACCCAGGTTACCCAGGCGTTGCGCGAGGCCGCGCTTGTCCTGGAGTTGCCGCGCCACATCGACGGCCTTGCCGTGTAGTTCCATCGCTTGCACCGGTTCGCCGAGGTCATCGTAGACGAGGCCAAGGTTGCCCAACCAAATGCCCCGTCCGCGCAAGTCGCCGATCTCCTGGGCAACTACAAGCGCCTCGTTGAGCTTCTCCACTGCTTCGTCGTGGCGGCCCAATTCACGGAGCACGTTGCCCATGTTGCCCAGCAGGCCGTCCTCGGTGACACGATCATTCTGCTGCCGCGCGAGCACCAGAGCCTGTTCCATACAGGTCAGGGCTTCTTCCGATTGCCCGATGCGGTTATGCAGTAGGGCAAGGTTGCCCAGGTGGCGGCTCTCGGCGAGTGTGTCGTCGGTTTCGCGGGCGTGGCGCACCAGCAAGCGCATACAGTCGATCGCCGTGCGGTAATCGGCAGTTTGGATCGCCTGCCGCGCAGCGCGCAGTAACTGGATCGGGTCTTTTTCTGCGGTCATCGGTCTCCCCCTCGGCGGACAAGTGCAGCAGTGATGACGGCCCCACTCCCCAGGGCCAAAACGGGCGGTACCCAGCGCAAATCGGCGTTGAGGCCGGGCAATGGCGGCGCGCCCGCTTCAATATCCAGCCTTATCACTGTAACCTGCGAGGCCAGGGCTGGCAACTGTCGCGCGTCGACATTCTCCGCGTTAGTCAGGCGCGCAAGGATCGCATCGTAGATGGCGGGGGCCACCTTGCGAAATAGGAACAGCGCGCGCAGGGCCTCGTGGCTATCGTTGACGACCGTCGCGAAGGCGGCATGCTGACGCTGACCGATTTGCA
Source organism: uncultured Anaerolineaceae bacterium (assembly GCA_964434365.1). Classification (GTDB taxonomy): domain Bacteria; phylum Chloroflexota; class Anaerolineae; order Aggregatilineales; family Phototrophicaceae; genus CAYSVE01. The sequence goes on from CAYSVE010000660.1 coordinate 3,364, forward strand.
CCGTCACGTGCGGGTCGGCGAGTAAGTTGCCTACCCAATGCGGGCGGTCTCCCCAACCGCTGACGATGTATATCTTCGACCCGTGCATACGGTATTCCACCGGGGTATGGCGGGGTAAATCACTTTTGCTGCCCCGCGTGGTGAGGACCATCAGGCGTGCCCTACGTAGCACGACCCCCAACCCCAGCCGATGCAGCAGCAGCGGTGCGCGCAGT
>CAYSVE010000661.1:0-3572 GCA_964434365.1 uncultured Anaerolineaceae bacterium
CGGCGCGCTCGCGCTTGGCCTAGCGCGGACGCTGCCGCCGCTCGTTGTCGCCGACCAACTGGCTGCGCAGCACCACATGCTCGATGTGGCGCGCGGACAGCAGCACGCCCTGCCACCGGTCGAATGGGAAGCCATCCCCGCACCGATTGGCGAGCACACCCTGCGTCGCCTTGGCGGTGGGTCGAGCATCGACCTGTTTTTGGATGACCAGTTGCTGTTCAATGCCACCGCGCTCGATGCCACCTGGAGTGCCGACGGGAGCGCCTTCAGTGTGACGATGGTGCCGCATCGCACCGCCGCGCCCAGGCTGTATATCATGCGGCCTGGCGACGCCGCACCCACCTTCATCGCGGAGTATGACGGCGGCCTCGTCGCGCAATGGAGCGCCGACGGCACACACCTGGCCTACGCCGAGCGCGTATCGCCGGACCGTGCGGTGCTCTACCTGACAGATGGCGGTACGCCGCGCGTGATCGCGCGGAATCTGGTGTTACCGTGGGCCTTCGAGTGGTCGTCGACGGCGCACACCCTCGCCTACGTGACGAACACGGGCGAGGCCGTCCGCTACGAGGCCGATTTTCATCTGCCCGAGGTGCTGCCCTACACCGACGTGCGCTCGGTGATGTGGTCGCCGGACGGCGCGCATCTGCTGGTGTCTCATCGTTACGACGATAAGATGAGCCTGTCGCTGCACGGCAGCGGCCTGCTCGATTTACCGGGCGAGCCGGTGCGCTGGGGCTTCTCGCCGAATGGCCGGTGGGTGGCGGTGCGCTATGTGGGGCAGACGGTGCCCGCGCGGCTGGTGGTCGTCGATGCGGGGGCGTCGCCGCCGGAAATTGTGACGCCCCTGGCCCCGCGCGGCGGCATCGGTGGGCTGTGGTGGAGCGCGGACAGTCGTTTTTTGGCGTACGATATTCGGCGCAACCGGCGCAGCGCGATGCAGGTGGCCCTGTTCGACCGCGAGACGGCGCGGGTGTTCACCCGCCCTTTCCCCGAAGACCGTGAAGTGATGGGGGTCGGCCATTGACGAGGCTTTTGCTGCGGGCAACATCCGCGCTAATTATCATGTGGACGGTGCTGGCATTCGGGGCGCTGGCCGTCGGCGCGCGCGTGGGTGCCCCCGGCATCGAAGTCCACAGTGGGTCGGGCACATCGCCACTTCGGCACCTCGTGGACCCCGTCACGCGCGTGCGCATCGAGCTGCCGCGCGGGTGGGTCCGCGAGCCGTTGCACCTGCCCTCGCCCGATGGCCGGTATATCGCCTTTAGCAACGTGCAAAACAACCCGGCCACGAATGCCTACCTCTACCTGCGCCCGGTCGATGAAAACGACGACGGCCACACCTACATCGCCAGCGCCGAGAGCGGCATCGCTGCGTGGTGGGCGCCGGATAGCGACAGCCTGTTCGTGCGCGCCGACGATGGCTTCGGGTCGTCGGCGTTGTACCGCATGCGCATCGACACGATGCAGCGCTTCGATGTGGTGCCGCAGGGCCGGGGTATGAACGTGCTCGCCGGGGCGGCAGGTGTCGCGGTGGCATACGATACGAACAACGGCGCGCGGCTCCAGTTTGTGCCGTGGAACAGCCGCCCGACGCTCGTGACCGATGATTTGCACGGCCAGTGGGCGGTCGACTGGTCCGCCGATGGCACGCGCCTCGCCTACGCGGTGGGCATCGGTGGCGCTGTCCACATCATGGATGAAGGGCGCGTCGATGGGCTGTTTGCGCGCGACCTGGCGTGGTCGCCGCGCGGCGAGGTGCTGGCGGTCGTTGGGCTGGCGGGGGCCGCCCTGTGGGACGCCGACAACGGCGTTCGTGCACTTGGCCCGGCCACCTCGGTGCACTGGTCGCCCGATGGGGCGCGGTTGATCGTCGAGCAGGACGAGGGGCTACAGTTGGTCACCCTGGGGGCACACGGTGGGCTGGCCACCGAACTGATCCACAGCGGCGAGAGTGTCCGGTTGTCGTGGTCGCCCGATGGCACGTGGCTGGGCTTTATGGATGCCGATGCCGACGGGGTGTTGCAGGTCTTCGGGCTAGACCTTGACCGTAAAAAGCTCGTACAAATTACAGAAAATCTAAACCTCAACCGCTTTGGGGGGTGGGCAAATTAGGCACCCGCGCATATAGTGAGTATGAAGAAACCATTGGGGGAATAATACATGCCACGAAACTTCGTGCTCCACATCCGCGAGGAACTCGCGCTGAACAAAATTGCCCAAATCACCTTCCGTGAGATCGGCATCCAAACACCGCTCAACAAAATCGACTTCGAAACCGAGAGCAACTACATTGTTGGCGATGGCTTCAGTGCGATGGTCTCTGTCGAGGCAGACGACCACTACCCGGCGGCGTACGATCATGTGGGGCGCTACTTGCTCGGTGAGCAGTTTCGTCGCATCGTGATCTTCATCGAGGAAGGGCTGGACGCGCAGATGGAATACAACCCGGCGGGGTATCATAATGTGGTGCGGGCGGCGCTCAACTGGTTGCCGCAGGCTTGCGATTTCGCGCTGACCTACCAGTACGAGCGCGTGCTGCTCGCGCGAGTGGGCGGCGAACTGTATATCAACGATGGCGGTACGTGGACGTTCGGTGATGTGAGCCTGAGCACGTTGCAATACGCCTATACCCTGCGCAGCTTTCCCGTTTTGTAGCACGCTAAACCAGCGAATTTGTAGGAGGCCAAGGCGGGGCATTTGCAGCATCGAAACCGGTTTTGCGCTACAATGCCTCTATGGGACGCCTAACCAAATTTCTTATTCCTCTCATTACGGCACTCGCGCTGCTTATCCTCTCTGCGCGTGCGGTGGGGTTGCTGCGCACTGCCCCGGCACTCTATATCGAAAGCCGAGATTTCGCCCGTCAACGGGTCGACCCTGTGCTCGGCGTGCGGATGCGCGCCCCGGCACCGCGCGCGCCGCTGCTCCAACGCGAGGCGGCCCCAAGCGGCGACCGTCTCGCCTATGTGGAGCAGGCGACTTGGGGCAACGTAACTGGCGTTCGGCTGATGGTACAGCACGGCGACGCACTCACCGAGGTGGCTACCGCAGACATCGCCATCGACTTCTGGTGGTCGCCAACGGGTGACCAGCTTGTCGCGCGGTCGGCGAATTCACCGCGCACCACGTCGCTGTTGCACTGGGACGCGCGCACCGGTGCCCGCACCACCCTCATCGATAACCGCAGCGCGGTGACGGTCCACGCGGGGCCGTTGGCGATGGCCTACAGCGCCGAACACGACCTCTACCTGCTGCCGTGGGACGGCCCGCCCCAGCACATCACCGATTCGGTCGCGCGCGGATGGATCGCCCGTTGGTCGCCGTCGGGCGAATATTTTGCGTACATCGGGGGTGGCGAACGCGGCATGGCGCACTTGGTCTCGACAAGCGGCGACACAACCTTCACCGGGCAGTTTGGGGCCATCGAGGTGGCGTGGTCGCCCTCTGGCGAGCGGCTGGCGATGACCGTTGCGGGGGTCGACGAAGCGCACGCCGCGTTGTGGGATGCCGATGCGGGGCTGGTTCAGCTGCCCGATGGTGCGGGGCTGCCCGTGCGCTGGTCGCCGATG
>CAYSVE010000662.1:0-3567 GCA_964434365.1 uncultured Anaerolineaceae bacterium
CGAACCGAAGCGACTGGAATAAGCGAAGAAAGATGCCGCGCGTAAGCTCGGGCGTCGTTTGAATATCCCCGGCTTCCGCAAGGGCAAAGCCCCCTATCGCATCATCGCGAATTATGTTGGCGAAGCCGCCATCATCGAAGATGCGATCGAAGTTCTCGGGAACGAGGTCTACTCCGGCGCGCTTACCGAAGCGAAAGTGCAACCTTACGCCTCTGGTGAGCTTGAGGACTTTACGCTAGACCCACCGACCTTTGTTTTTACGGTGCCGATGCAGCCTACTGTCGACATGGGCGACTACCGCGATGTGCGCGTCGAATACGAAGAACCGACGGTCGAAGACCACGAAGTCGATGAGGCGATGAAGCAGTTGCAAGAGGAGAACGCGCTGGTAGAAGAGAGCCGTTCTTCTGTTGAGATGGGCAACCGCATCACGGTCGATCTACACGGTTTCTTCGTGGACAATGAAGCCGACGAAGCCGACGAAGCAGATGATGACGACCATGACCACGACGACACCGACGAACCGCATGATCATCACGACCACGACGAGGAGGAGGTCGCGCTGCACGATCATGATGTGAAGATCGTCGTCGACCATGAGCGTGCGCCCCTCCCTGGGTTTGCCGATGAAATGGTCGGCGCGGAGGTGGGTGAGGAGCGCGAATTCGTGCTGGCGTACCCCGATGACGTGGACCGCTACGGCGAGCACCTTGCCGGGCGCGAAGTTCGCTTCTACGTCACAGTGAATCAGATCGAAGTCATCACGTTGCCATCGCTAAACGACGAATTTGCGGCACGTGTGGGTGCAGAACTGTATCCGCCCGAGTCAACCAGCGAAGAGGACGATGCGCCAGAACCGGAGCCGATGTCGCTGCTGGAGCTGCGCATGCGTATTCGCAAGGACATGCAAGAGGAAAAAGAACGGTATTCGCTAGGGATGTACGTCGACAAGGTTGTCGACGAAATGCGGGAAGGGGCGACCTTCGCCTACCCTGAGGCCATGATACGGACCCAGGTGGAAAGCATGGTCGAACAGGTTGCCCGTCGTGTGAATGTGCCGGTCGAGGACTACCTTCGCCTATCGAACCAGGCGATGGATGACATCTACGACGACCAGAAGGAAGTCGCCTCCACGTCGATCGAACGCTCTCTGGTGTATCGTGGTGTTATCGACGCGGAAGGCATAACCATCACCGACGAGCAAATCGACGAAGAGATCAACAAATCGCTGGAACGGTTCGGCGACCAGGCAGACATGTATCGGTCGATTTTCGATACGCCCGCCATGCGCGACAACATCGCCAATAACGTGCTAGAACAGGCGGTTATGGACAGAATCGCGGCGATTGGTAAGGGTGAGGCCCCGGAACCCGTCGAGGTTACTGAGGCGGAGGCTGCCGAAGAACCCGAAGAGCAGTCTACTGAATAGCAACGAGGAGCACCATTCTCAATGGATTTTCGTAATATAGTGCCTATGGTCATCGAGCAGGGTAGTCGTGGCGAGCGTGCCTACGACATCTACTCCCTGCTTCTGAAGGAACGCATTGTCTTCATGGGCACGGGAATAAACGATCAGGTGGCCAACCTCACGGTGGCACAACTTCTGTTCCTCGATCGTGAGGACCCGGACCGCCAAATTCAGATGTACATCAACTCTCCTGGTGGTGTGGTATACGCCGGGATGGCGATTTACGATACGATGCAGCAGATTAGTGCTCCGGTGAGCACGGTTGCCGTCGGCATCACGGCTAGTTTTGGGACGGTGCTGCTTACAGCGGGTGAGCATGGCCTGCGCTACGCACTCCCCAACGCCACAGTGCACATGCATCAGCCACTTGGTGGGGCGCAAGGGCAGGCGTCAGACATCGTCATCCAGGCGAACGAGATCATGCGCCTGAAGGACCGCCTGAACGAGATTTTCGTGAACCACACTGGTCAGGAGAAGGACACGATCGAGCGCGACCTCGACCGTGACATCTACCTTAGCGCTGAACAAGCCGTGGAGTATGGCCTAATCGACTCTGTGCTAAAGGTTGGGCCGGGGGAGGCTAACGGTAAATGACACACCCGCCTGAAGGCGAACAGCGTTGTTCGTTCTGCGGACGCGACTACAGTGAAGTGAATCGGATGATCGCAGGCCCCAATGGGGTGTACATCTGCGATAATTGTGTGGGCATCTGCCACCGCATCCTTTTCGATGATGAAAGCGCCAGTGTGGAGATGGACCTGCCGGAATTTAAGGCAGATGAGTTGATGTCGCCGCGCGAAATTATGGCCCATCTCGATGAGTACGTGGTCGGCCAGTTGCACGCCAAGCGCGTGCTTAGTGTGGCCGTTTACAACCACTACAAGCGGATTCGCATGCGCGAGGCTGTGGGTGAGGTCGAGCTAGAGAAGAGCAACATTCTCATGATTGGCCCGACCGGTAGCGGCAAAACCCTGCTCGCACAAACACTTGCCCGCATCCTCGATGTGCCCTTCTGCATCGCAGACGCGACGGCGCTCACCGAGGCCGGGTATGTCGGCGAAGATGTCGAAAACATTCTGCTGCGCCTCATCCAGGCCGCCGATGGCGACATTGCCCGCGCAGAACGTGGCATTATCTACATCGATGAGATCGATAAGATTGCGCGCAAGTCCAACGACAATCCGTCGATTACGCGTGATGTGAGCGGTGAGGGTGTACAGCAGGCGCTCCTCAAGATCGTCGAGGGAACCCTGGCAAACGTACCCCCGCAGGGTGGCCGCAAGCACCCGCACCAGGACTTCCTTCAAATCGACACGAGTAACATTCTGTTCATCTGTGGCGGGATGTTCGACGGCATCGAAGACGAAATCAGCCGTCGTATCGGTGTGAAGGGGTCGATGGGCTTCGGCGCAAGCGGTAAGCGTACCGAAGTCACCGAGGGTGAATTGCTGCATCACGTCAACCCAGAGGATGCAATGGCATTTGGCCTCATCCCAGAGTTGGTGGGGCGTTTACCGGTGCTGGTGAGCATCGATCCGCTCGACCGCGAAGCATTGATCCGCATCTTGCTGGAGCCGAAGAACTCGCTTGTGAAGCAGTACAAGCAACTGATGGCGCTGGACAATGTCGATCTTCAGTTCGAGGAAAGCGCGCTCGAAGCGGCTGCCGACCTGGCCCTCCAACGGGGGACTGGTGCTCGCGGGCTGCGCAGTATCATCGAATCCAGCTTGCTCGATGTGATGTTCGAAACACCAGGGCGCGAGGACATCAGCCGGGTCATTGTCGACGGCGATGTGATCAACAGCCAGGCGAAGCCGCAAATCTTCGATGCCGACGATGTTCGCCTGGAGTGGGGTGAGGATGGCTCGCTACACCCTGCCGCCTAGTTAGCCACCCCCCCATTAGCTGCCTACGAAACGACGCGTCCCCACATGGGGGCGCGTCCTTCATTGCGTGCGTACCGGGGCGACAACCTCGGCGAGGTCGCCGATCGCCTTCTTGAACTGCAACACATCGAGGGGGGTGGCACCTCCGGGTTGTGTGCTCCAATTGCTGGGGATTACCCAGCGCGGGCGCATCAGGTCAACGGCGGCGACGGC
>CAYSVE010000663.1:0-3564 GCA_964434365.1 uncultured Anaerolineaceae bacterium
CCGCCCCCAATACCGAACATCTGACGATTATCCCGACGCGCAGCATGAGCCGCTTTACGTACGTGTTCGATGCACTGCGGCTCGCGGCCCGTGAGGTTCGGCGGCAAAAGCCAGACCTCATCACGACGCAGGACCCGTTTTCGACGGGATTGGTGGGATGGCTGTTGCGGAAGTGGTTCCGGGTGCCGGTGATGGTGCAAAACCACTGCTATTTCATCGATAACCGCGCGTGGCTGAACGAAAGACCGCTAAAACATGGTGCATTCAATGCGCTGGGGAAATTCACATCGCGCCGGGCGGATGTCTACCGGACGGTGAACAAAACCGAGCGCAAAACCTATTTACAGCACGGCGGCGACCCGCAGCGCGTGTTTACGCAGCCACTAGGCACGGCGTCGGCGGCCTTTACGACACCGCCACCCGCTGACCTCGTCGATGAGACACGTGCAATGCTCGGCCTAGAGCCACATCACAAGGTGATCTTGTGGGTGGGATACCCGGTGCCGTTTAAGCGAGTGCCGGTTCTGCTGGAAGTTTTCAAGCGCGTGGTAGAACAGGAACCTGATGCGCGTTTACTCGTTATCGGTGACATGGCACAAAGTGCCGATGACCTCCCCGCGATTGCAAAACGGCTCGGCATTTCCGACTGGGTGGTGATGCACGGCCCCGTCCCGCATGGTGAGCTACCTGCCTACTACGCACTCTCGCGCATCTTCGCGATGACCTCGGCCTACGAGGGCATCCCGCGCGTGTTGATGGAAGCGTCGGCGGCGGGTTTACCACTCGTCGGCATGTCGAATGTGGGCGTGCGCGATGTCATCGAGGAGGGTATGAGTGGGTACACTGTGCCCGATATGGACATCGACGGTATGGCGGCAAAACTGGCCGAATTGTTGCGTGAGCCAGACAAGGCTCAACAAATGGGCGCGGCGGCGAAAGAACGCGCGCTGGCGCGGTTCGGGGCACAACGAAACGCCGAGGGCGTCGCAGAGATGTGGCAGCAGACGGCACAGATGGGCCTGCGGGGGTAGCGTCCGGTCGTGCGGGTGTTGATGCTGGCCCTTCGGATGGATACCCACGATTGGGCGACGAACTTCATCCCGGTGTGGGTGAGCCGCCTTGCCGAACATGTGGACCACATCGATGTGCTTGCGCTGGAAGTGGGTGATCCTGGCCCGCTACCGCCGAACGTCCGTGTGTACGGTATGGGCAAAAGCGAAGGCCTCAGCCGCTTCGGTATCGCGAGCCGGTTTTACAACCGCCTGACCGCGCTCGTACCCCGCACCGATGCCGTTTTCGTGCATATGATTCCGCGTTATGCGTGGATGGCCGCCCCGATTACGCGCCTCACCTTCAAGCCGATGACATTGTGGTATACGCACAACAATCTCTCGCGCGATTTGCGCTGGGCGACACCGCATTTGCACCGGGTGGTGACCGCTGTGCCGGACAGCTTCCCGATGAAAACGAAAAAACTGCGGGTGCTCGGTCACGGTGTCGACACCACCTTTTTCTCGCCGTTCTCAGACGAATCGCTGGACGAACCGCCTGCCATCGTGCATGTGGCCCGGTTGATGCCGATCAAAAACCAGGATTATCTGCTGCGCGCCCTGCACAATGTACCGGAGGCGCGCGCGGTGTTGGTTGGTAGCCAGCCTATCGGCTACGACGTGGATTACGTGAAGGGCCTCCGTGGAATTGCGCCAGAGGGGCGGGCGGTTTTCACGGGCGGGCTGCCCGCAAACGAGGTGTGCACCTGGTATCATCGCGCGACGATCGCGGTGAACCTCAGCCCGCCGGGCCTGTTCGATAAGGCTGCGCTGGAGAGCATGGCCGCCGGGGTACCCACCCTCGTGAGCAACCCGGCCTTCGACCTCGGCCCGCACCGCGATTTGCTCCTTGCCGATTGGCCACTCCACCCGGATGGTATCGCGGCACAATTGCGGGCGATCATCTCGCTGAGTGCCGAACAGCGGGTGGCCATCGGTGCAGATTTGCGCGCACGGGTCGTCGCACAACACAGCCTTCGTCGGCTTATGCCGCGCCTCGCCAACGTCCTGCGTACCGGGGAACCAGACTAGCTACTGCGCCAACAAGTAGCGCCCGATGAGGTGCGCCGTTGCGTCGAGGGCATCGCGGTGGGTGCGTTCGTAGCTGTGCGATGAATCGACCCCGGGGCCGATGAGCGCCACCGCTGCCCGCCCGCCCGCGTTCCAGTAGGCGGTGCCGTCGCTTGCGTAGTAGGGGTAAATATCTGCCTTCGCGTCGATACCGTGTTCGTCCGCGAGGGTGCGCAGCTTACTCGTCAGCCCGTGATGATACGGCCCACTCGTATCCTTGACACAAATCGTCACACTGAACTCGTCGGAGTTCTGCCCGTTGCCCATAGCGGCCATATCCACCGTGACTAACTCTGCGAGGTCGGCGGGCCAATCGGCAGCCCCCCCGTGGCCGACTTCCTCGTAATTGCTGATGAGAATGTGCGTCATCTGGGCGGGTTTCGCGCCCTCGAGCGCGAGGAGTGCACCGTAAATCGCGGCGACGCTGGCCTTATCATCGAGGAAGCGCGAGCGGATAAACCCGGCCTCGCCTGTTTCCACACGTGGGTCGATGAACACAAAATCCCCTTCGGCGACGCCAAGCGCACGTGTTTCCTTCTCGCTTGATGTACGTTCGTCCAACCGAATTTCCATCGACTCGGCGTTGCGTTCGGCTTTGCGTACGTCACGGTTCACATGGATGCTGGCATTCACGGGCACGAGGCTGCCGCGTATCAGGGTGCCGTCGAAGGTGCGCACGGTAACGCCTTCGTTTTCGATGCCCGGCCACACGACCCCGGCGATGTTGGTGCACTTCAGCCGCCCATCGCGTTTGATCTCCTTCACCATCAGGCCGAGCGTATCGACATGGGCGGTGATTCCGCGCGGGGCATCGGTGGCCTCGCCGGGGAGTGTTATCATCAGCGCGCCCTTGCGTGTGACTTCCATCGTGCCCCCGAACTGCGCGAATTCATTGCGGCACAACGCGATGGCATCGACCGCGTAACCGGTAGGGCTATGGGTGTTCAACAGGCGGACGAGGAAATCCACCATGGCGTCGGTATTCAGGTTCATCGTCTCTCTCCGAAACGTAGGTCGTTAAATTCGGGGCGTAGGCCAAGGGGGTGTGCCTCGCCCGGGGGAACGCCTTCCGAGGACATATTTTAATCAATTTGTGGGGGGCTGCGCACCCTCTTCGAGAACAGCGTTCACAGTCGGCGTCGGCGTGCCGACCTCCCATGTTTCGGTGCGTGGCGTGTAGGTGTATACCTCGCGCGTGTCGCCATCGCGCAACACGAACACGGCGCGCCCTACGCGCTCCTCTGGCAGTAGCCCAAACAGCGATGCGCGCAGTGCATCGGCGGTGGATTGCGTCATCGCAGCAGTGACGATGTCCGCGCGGATGCTGACGTTATCGTTCGGCAATGCTTCCACGCTCACCTCCGCATTGCGCACAACCTCGAGTGCGTTGAACAACGCACGCAGTTGCAGCGCTGTCGTCGTGATGGGAATGTCCGTTGGCGGG
>CAYSVE010000664.1:0-3557 GCA_964434365.1 uncultured Anaerolineaceae bacterium
GCCGCTGGGTCTACGAGTGGAGTTTGGGTGCCGATGGCCCGCTCGACGAAGAAGGTCGCCTGCAAACTTTCGTCGTCGTGCACAGCAGCGGCGAGTACCGTTAATCCCTCGCTATTTCGGGCGAGCCAAGTTACACGGTTCGCCCACCCCCTTGCCGGCGATGACGTACCCGCACCGTTTACACAACTGTCGCAGGCATGCTCACCAAACAAAATGTTAGAGTTCTTAAACGGTTGCGCATCATAACACCAGATGTTCTACAATACGCGGTGTTTCTGTCTACAATCGAAAAGAACTATTAGATGTCTACCAACCGCCCCGCGCCCATTCGCACAGACGGCAGCAACGAGTTTGCGTACTTCACGATGCGCGTACGGATGCCGAATGTGCTCCAGGAGGTGATCGAAACCAACCCGGACTACCCGCAACTTGTTCGGCAGGAGCTGGAGTACCTGAGCTACGAGCTACAAACCAGCGCCGAAATTCCGATGCTGGACTTATTCCCGACCCCACCGATCGACTTCTACGAGTGGGCCATCGCGTACAACAATCGGCTTAGCCCAGATAACCCCCTGCTGCGCCCGCACTGGCTAGAGACCGATTGGTTCTTTGCAGAGACATTTTTCTACCGGCACATCATTCAAATCACCCGCTGGTGGGAGACGCGGCGCGACCCGTTTTTCTACAGCAAGGAGAAGGAACTCCGGAGCCAAACCCTGTGGGATTTGCTCGATGCGGCCCTTGCGCTAGAGGGCGGCGTCATCGACCGGTTGCCGACCCTGTTGAAGTACGCGCTGTGGGGCAATCGCATCGATTTGAGTTATGCGGCGGCGGCCAAACAGGGTGTGGAGGCTAACGACGAGGACATCGTGGTTAACGACAGCGAAGCCGCCGTCGAGGCGATGATCGCCGCGCAGTTGATGTACTTCCCGTCGAGCGACCGGGGCATCGCACACATCATCGCCGATAACGCCGGTACCGAACTCGCGATGGACCTCGTGTTGGCCGATGCGCTGCTAACCGGCACGAGCGACGTCGTGGTGCTGCACCTAAAGATGCACCCGACCTTCGTCAGCGATGCTATCCCGGCGGATGTGCTGCGGTTCATCGGCATGCTGGAAAACGGCGACCACGGCGAACAAGCTGAGTTGCTCGGCACGCGCTTACGGGTCGCGTTCGAGGAGCAGAGGTTGCGGCTCGCACCGCACCTGTTTTGGAACAGCAGCAACTACCTGTGGGATATGCCCCGTGGGCTGCGCCGCGTCTTCGAAACGGGGCAATTCGTCGTGCTCAAGGGCGATGCGAACTACCGTCGTGCCGTCGGCGATACCGAATGGCCCGCGAAGTCGACCTTTGGCGAGGTGCTGGAATACTTCCCTGTACCACTTATTGCGCTGCGGACCCTCAAGAGCAATGCGCTGGCGGGTATCCCCGGTGAGGTGCAAGCCCTGCGCGATAACGACGGCCCAAGTTGGCGTATCGATGGTCGCGCCGGGGTCATTCAACTACACAAACCAGAAACGCGCCCCCAACCCACCAACGATTTCTAGGGCCTACGCGCTGAACACGGCCATGTAGGTGTAGTAACAGGCGATGCCGCGGTAGGGCGCGTAGGCTTCGGTGAGTTTGACGAAATCGCGCTTGCCGAGTTTCTCGCCCCGGTTGTGGGCGGTTGCGACCTCATGCCGCAAAATATCCTCATCGATAAACACATCACGATGCCCTAACCCGCGCAAGGTAACGTATTGCGCCGTCCATTGGCCTACACCCGGCAGCGTTTTGAGGATTTTCACGGCTTCGGTGCCGGGTAATTCCCGCAGGCGGTCGAAGTCGTAGGTCTCCGGTTCGTCGAGGATGCGTGCCGAAAGCTCTGGGAAGAACCCGGCCTTCTGGCGGCTGAACTTCTTCGCCTTCAGTTCGGCGGGCGGCACCATCGCGAGCGCCTCTGGCCCTGGATAAAAGTAGAACGGCTGGTCATCGAACTGTGCAGCCGGGCCATAGTCCTCGCGGAGGGCATCCTGCAATTGATTGCCGAGGCCACTGTAAACACCGTTGCTGCAAATTGTACTCAGCAGCGCGTCCCAGGCGTCGCCGTGGTTCGCCGGGCGAAACGGCCAGAAGCGCACACTTAGTTCCTCGCCGAACTCATCAACGTTGAGCACCTCACGCACCGCATGCATATCCACATCGAGGAAAAACCGACGGTTGGCCCACTCGCGCGCGGCGTCGAGGGCGGCATCGGTGGGCGGGTCGTCGGCACGGTCATCGGCTTGCAGCGTCAGTTCGATTTCCGCGGTGCCGGTGGCCTGCATGTACACGAGGTACGGGCGACCCTCCAAGAACAGCGGGCGCGCAAGGTGCGTATGGTCGTCATCGATGCGGTCGAAGCGATCACTCACGCCACGGTTTGTCAAAAATTCGAGCACGGTGGTGAAGTCGTAGGGTTGTGTGGGGTGCAGTGTGGTGCTACGGGTCATCGCCTGGTTTGTGGGGGAATCCATTGCTTTCCTATCGACCAACGTTTGTTCTATTTTAGGGCTTTAGCGGGCACCTGTGTGCAAATACCCACAAGGTGCTAATATGATGTCGCTGCACCGCAACCGGAGGCTTCGATTACGCCCATGCCCACCTTCACCAACCCCGCCGAGGAGTGCCTCGCGTACACGCGCCACGGCAACCCGGCGAACCCACCGCTCTTACTCGTCCACGGTTGGCTGAGCCACAAAGGCGTTTGGGCCAGCACCATCGATCGATTGCAGGCCACCCACTACTGCATCGCCGTGGATTTACTCGGCTTTGGCGAAAGCGACAAACCGCCAGACGCCGCCTACAGCATTGTCGCGCAGGCCAAGCGTGTGCTAGAAGTCGCGGATATGCTGGGCTGGGATACTTTCGCGCTGGTGGGGCATAGCATGGGCGGGCAAATCGCGACGTACATCGCGGCGGTGGCCGCCCCACACCGCGTGACAACACTTATCGCCGTCGCCCCGGTGGTGACGGGCCAACTCAGCCGGGATGTTAATCTGCGCACGCCACTGTTCGAGGTGGCCCGCTACGTTCCCGTTGGGTACGCAGTGGCGCGCGTTCTGGGGCGCTGGCGGTTCGTCGTGTGGGCATTGAATGGCGTAGCGTGGTTCCGCAATATTACCGTGCTCCCGCGTGAGATATGGCACGACGAGTCGCAGATGTTCTATCGCCCGTCCATGCGTATTTCGATACCCGAGGCAGGGCGCAGCATTCGTCAAACCGCCCTCACCCCGCACCTGCCGGACGTCACCGCGAAAGCGATGGTCATCTTCGGCACAGAGGATAACACCGCCCCCTGCGAGCAAGGCAACATCTTCGCGGAGGGCGTGCCGAGTGCCGAACAGGTGGTCATCGAGGCGTGCGGGCACTTCCCGATGTACGAGGGCTTCGGCGAATACATCGCTGTCGTTACCCGTTTTCTGGCGGAGGATTAGCCGTGTTAAGGCTGGTGTTGTTCCTGGTGATGTGGCAATCTCCCGACCTGTTCGACGAGCTGGGTCAGCTATACGCAGATTTCTTCCAGTCGGTGC
>CAYSVE010000665.1:0-3556 GCA_964434365.1 uncultured Anaerolineaceae bacterium
GCTTTTCACGGCTCCATCTCGAAGAAGATGTACTCCATGATGTCGCGCGTGATCGGCGCGGCCACCGCCGATCCCTCACCAGCATTCTCTACAACGACGACTGTGGCGTAGCGCGGCGTTTCTTCAGGGCCATAGGCGATGAACCACGCGTGTGGTGGAACGCCATCGCCGGGGGCCTGGGCGGTGCCGGTTTTGCCGCAAATCGTTAGCCGTTGCAGCGGGCTATCGCGGAACTGGAATTCTGCCGTGCCGTAGCGCTCGGTCGTGACGGCGCACATACCCGTTTGCACCACATCCCAGGCTTCCTGTCGAAGGGTGATTTGGTCCAGCACATCCGGTTCCAGCGTGTAGCTCGGTTCTTCGCCGATGAGGCCGACATGGCTCACAAGTTGCGGGCGATAGAGTGTGCCTTCGTTGGCAAGCAGCGACGCGAGACGACCCATTTGCAGCGGTGTTACGTCGATATCCTGGCCGATGGCCATGTTCACGCTCCGCGAGAAGCTCCACGAAAGGCCATACACTTCACGAACGTAGTCCGGGTTCGCGATGAGGCCGGGATTCTCTGGCAGGTCGGTGAGGCCGGTGGGCACGCCCAGCCCAAACCGGTTGAAGTACCCCGGTAGCAGGTATGGGTCGGCGATGTCCATGTTATAGCCTGCCTCGTAGAAGTATGGGTTGCAGCTCTGCGCCACGGCCCCCGTTACACTCAGCGTCCCATGACCATCCGGCTTCCAGTCGAAGCGGGTGAAGTTCGGTTCGCGGTTCCACGTGCCGATGCAGGTGTAGCGGCGATCAGGTTCATACACGCCACTATCGACGACGGCAAGCGCGGTCGCGGTTTTCATCGTACTGCCAGACGGGTACAAGCCCTGTGTCGCCCGGTTGAGTTCGGGCGTGCGCGGGTTCCGTTGCACCGTTTCGACAGCGGCCTGGGCTGCATCGCGGCCAATCGCCGGGAAGGGCGCAAACGCGTTGGCATCGAACGTCGGGTAGCTGACCATCGCCAGCACCGCACCCGTCCGCACATCGAAAACCACAGCTGCGGCTCCCTTGCTGCGCGGTGCCCAACTTTCGGTGGCATTTGCGTAGTAGCGTGTGAAAGTCTCTAGCACGTGTGCCTGCAAACCGCTGTCGATCGTCAGCCATACGCTCTCGCTGGGGCGCGCGGGGTTTTCGGTGATGATGCGAGCGACTTCGTTGCCCTGCATTACAAGCAATCGTCCGCCTGGCTGCCCGCTAAGCGCATCGTTCCAGGTCGCCTCGATGCCACTGCGCCCGAGAATGTGGTCCTGCGGGAAACCCTCTGCACGAATCGCGTCGACTTCCGCTTCGCTTGGGTAGCCCACATACCCCACAACGTGCGGCGCGAGGGTACCGTTGGGGTAGCGGCGAGTGCGCTTCTCGGTGAATGTGGCCCCGCAATCGCGTTCGAGGGCGTCGTGTTGTTCTGCCCACACTGCCGGTTCGATGACCCCAAGCTCGTTGAGCCAGTTCGGCCCGGCGTTGTTCAGCCGGTCGGTGACTTCGGTCGGTTCGGCATCGAGCGCGAGTGTTAGCTGTGCCACACACGCCTCGTATGCAGGGATTTCCGCACGGATAACGTTGAGGCCCACCATACGCCCGTTCTGATCGGCCATGACGACGCCGTTACGGTCGTAGATGTTGGCGCGGCTGGGCACGCTCCGCTCGACGCGTAGTGTGCCACCGCCGCCCATCCCCTCGAAGATGTCATCCTGCGACCATGCAACCCGCCACGCGTTATCGTTCGTATCGTAGACGAGGTGCAAGTTGCGATTTTCGTCGGTGAATTCGCCGAGAATCAACGTATTCAGCGTGAGGTTATAGGTGAACACTGCGAGGTTACTTTGTTCGCGGCCCAGCGAGGTGCCGACATAGGCTGCACGCTCCTGCGTGATTTCTGCGGCGACCCCGGTATAGCGTTCGGTGAACGCCTCCAACGGGGTTGCATCGCGGCTGGCAAAGGTAAGTAGGCTGTGCATCAGGTCGTAGTCTTCGGCCATCCACGCATCGAGGAAGGTGCGCGCGATGTGTTCGGCACCGTCGAGGTCGTAGGTTTGCTGTGCGGGGAGGGTCGGCGCGGCGGTGGGGAGGTTTTCTTCGGCCAGGGCGCTGCCACAACCGGCCAGCAACGCACCGAGCACCACGAGCACGATCGCAGATAAGATTTTGTGAGCCTGGACTCGGTCCATGGACGTGGTTACCCCAACCTTGCCGATAAAATCGACCCTAGTGTAGCATCCTTCTGCCCAAACGCGCAGAGTTCAAAAGGGCATGCTATACTCTGCGAAAACTCGGAAAGGGGGTTCTTACCCATGACGGACAACATACCAATGGCCGACGACGCAACATTCGAGGCGGAACTGAAGGCCGCAAAAGAGGCGGCTGCCATCCCAGAAAAGAAGGGAAGTGGGCTTTCCTCGCGTCTCGACGCGCTCGATAGCCTGACGGCGAACGAGTTCGCGGTGGAAATCGAAGGCGAAGTTGCCACCGGTATCTTCCGTGTGAGTGGTCTGACGACCTTCAAGCTAGAAATGAAGCCCGGCGAAACCAAGCCAACCAAAGCGCCTATCAAAATAGCCAAGATGGTGCAGCGCGATGCCAAGCTGCCGTTTAACCAGTGGCTCCGCGAGACGATTGAAGCCGGGGACGACAGCGTGCGACCTACACGAACGCTCGCCGTTGTTGCCATCGACAACGGTGTAGAAACCCGCCGCTGGACGTTCGAGAAGGCGTACATCAGCGCCATCGAGTACTCCGACTTCGACAATGGCTCCGGCGAACTTGTCGAAGAAACCCTGACTATCCACTTCGATAGCCTGACCGAAACCTGGACCTGGTCCGGCGCGCAGTAGGTCTCCGAGGTGCCTTCGACCCTCTGAGGGCACCTTTTTTTCGACTTTTTGCAGTTCACCGCCCAAAGCGCATACCAAACGACGAGTATCTTTCGCACTTAACCGCTACACTGTAAGTGTGTGATTCAGAAGAAGGGAAAGCGATGATGCGAAAAACACTTGTGCTTATTATGGTCGTTTTATTGTCTGTAGGGGTAAGCCATGCCCAGGACGTCGCGGCAGAACTGGTCTTCCCGCCAGCGGTATCGCAGGTAAGCGGAGAGATTACATTCATTGGTACAGCGAATGACCCGGCCCAGAGCAATTACTTCGTCGAGGCGCGCCAGCTAGAAGTTGTGGAGTCGGTAGGCCTACCGAATGCAGAACCGGGCACGACGCTGAACCTGTTGGGCGAGGCGGGCTTTGTGTTTGCGCCGCCCAGCACCGAAACGCCGTGGTTCCCTGCAACGTTGCCGACCAACAACCGCGTCGTGAATGGCCCACTGGGGGTTTGGGATACCCGCACGGTGCCCGATGGACTTTACGCCCTACGCCTGACGGTCAACCGTACCGGCGGCGGCCCGGTATTCGATGTCGTGGGGCCGGTGCGCGTGCAGAATACGCCGATTCCTGGTGTCACTCAACAGCTAGGTCCCGACCCCACCCTCGCCGCGGCGTTGGAGCAACACACCGCCCAGGCGCCG
>CAYSVE010000666.1:0-3550 GCA_964434365.1 uncultured Anaerolineaceae bacterium
GGGGTGGGGGCGCGCTGGCCGCCTCGCCACCGTGGACGCAAATGATTGCGAACGCATTGAACCGTCCGTTGCATCTGCTTTCTACGGGCGAGACGACCGCGCGAGGTGTCGCCATCCTCGCGATGCGCGCCCTGGGCGATTGCGCCCTCACCGACTACACGCCCACAGCCAACCAAATCGTCGAACCGGTTCCAACACATGTTGCGAGGTTGCATGCCGCCCGCGCGCGCCTACAGAGCCTCTACGATCATATGTTGGCATCCGTCGACACGCCCTAACGGACGAGAAGCGGCCAAAACTCGTCGAAGGTCGGTTCATCGGCGTAATAGTCACACAGCGACGACCAGATTGCCGGGTGGGGTAGCGCCTGTGGATGCCTATCGCTGAGGTCGTGGTATGCCTCGGCGAGCGACAAGCCTTCCACTTCCTTCAGCACGGCGATGACGTAAGCCGCCGACCGGCTGATGCCCGCGCCACAGGCCACCAGCACCGTTTCGCCTGCGGCGTGCTGGTCCTTGACGAAGCGCACGCCCGACGCCAATAGTTCTGGGGGGAGCGGTTCGCCGTCTTCCACCGGCAGGTACATGGAGATGATACCGTCGTGCTGCACATCCTCCGCGAGTAACAACATCGACTCGATGCCGTGGGTGCGCAGGTGGTCGCACATGATCGTGTCTCGGTATTTGCCAATAGCCAGCCAGGGCCTAATAAAGTTCATTTTTCTGCGCCTTTTTCCTGGTTTGCTACAATATCTATGTAACAGGTGAGCGAGATTAGCGAGAAAATATCAAAATCTATGCAGCTTTCTATCCGAAATGTCATCATCGTGTGCGGTATCGCGGTGATGATCGCGCTACAGATCGTCTTCGTGCTTATCGGCGCAGATGCGAACCGTGGCCCCAACAACCTCGAACGCACGGCAACGGCAATTGTAAGGACGAACCAACCGGCGATGGCGCGCATTGAGGCAACCGAAACCGCTGCCGCCATTGCGCGATCTAACACATCTACCAATACGAATTCGCTGGTCCAAACCGCTACGAGTATCGTGTTACGTGCAACAGCAATGGAAGTCGAATCCATCTTCGCGACCTCGCAGTCGGCGGGGCTTGCATTAAGTGTCACATCCACACCGCTTCCGAGTCAAACATCGGCGGCACTGTCAGGGACGGGCGGTGCACTCCCCGACGCAGGCGGTGGTGGCGGGTCGCGTGCCGATGTCCTCACCGTGCTGACGCGCCGCACCCAACCGCAGCAGCGTATCATCCTGAAGAACGGGCGCATGTCCATCGTGGCCGACGACCCCGAAACGACCGTCTCCGACATCACCAAAATGGCGGAGGAAATGGGTGGTTGGCTCGTTAACTCGTACACGAATTCGTTTGTGAGCGCGACCGAGGACATCTTGATTGACGGCAGCGTCGAGGTGCGCGTACCTGCGGATCAACTGGAGTTCGCGATGGCGCAAGTCCGCGAGGATGCCATCGAAGTCCGTGATGAGTTCATCAGCGGCCAGGATGTCACCGACGAGTTCGTGGACATCAGCAGCCGGCTGGTCACCTTGCAGGCCGCCGAGGAACAACTTGTGGCGCTCATCGAGTCTTCGGAGTCGGTAGAGGATGTACTCGCCGTACGCCGCGAACTAACGAACGTCCGTGCGGAGATTGAGCAAATACAGGGGCGGCTGAACTTCATCGGTGAGGCGGCAGCCTTTTCGCTGCTCACGGTCAATGTGCGCCCGGTTCAACCGGCACCGACGGCCACCCCAACCCCTACTACCACCCCAACGCTTACCCCAACTCCGGGTTGGAACCCAGGCACAACCGTCGCGGAAAGCGCAAATGGCGTGGTGCTATCGCTCCAATTCATCGTCGATTGGATCATCCGCATTGTGATTTTCGGGGTGGTCTTCGGCCTGATACTTGGCATACCGGGGTGGATGTTCGTTCGGTGGGTATTGCGTCGGTTGAACCGCCCATCGGCGAACGAGTAGCCCATGCTTGTAACCACCTTTCAACGCGACCGCTTTACGTGGCTCGCGTATTTGATGCTGGGTTACTACGCCTACATGCAGGCGATTCTCGGCCCGGTATCGCCTTTTCTGCGTGCAGAACTCGCGCTGAACTACACCGTCACCGGCTTTCACCTCAGCGCATTTGCGTTGGGGATGTTGCTCGCGGGGGCAACCGGCGAGCGACTCGCGGCACGGGTCGGCAGGGGGGCGATGTTCTGGGGGGGTGGCCTGGGAATGATTATCGGCGCACTGCTATTGATTAGCGGGCGACATCCGGCGGTAACCGTTAGTGGCGGTTTTACGATGGGTTTCCTCGGCTCGTACTTGCTGGTCACCGTGCAATCGACACTCTCCGCACATCATGGCGATGAGCGCGCGACGGGCCTCACCGAAGCGAATATCGTCGCGGCGGTGCTGGCAACCCTCGCGCCGATCGCTGTTGCAAACGGGGTGCGTTACCTGGGCGGATGGCGCTACGGCTTTGTTTTCGGGGCGCTTTACGGCCTACTACTCTTTCTCGTGTTCCGCGCGACCGCGATTCCCTCGGGTGGACTGCCGCAAAAAACGCATTCGCGTGCACCGTTACCAACCGCATTCTGGGCTTACTGGGTGGTGGGCTTTACCAGCGTCTCGGCGGAGTGGTGCATCATCTTCTGGGGGGGTGAGTTTCTCGAAAGTGTGGTCGGCCTAAGCAAAGCGAACGCCGCCGAACTCATGAGCGGCTTCTTCGCCGCGATCATCATCGGGCGTATTGTTGGCAGCCGCCTCACGCGCAAATTCAGCAGCAAGCAACTACTCACCGGGGCGATTGCAACGGTGTGTCTGGGATTTCCGATATTCTGGTTGGCGCGCATCGCGGCGTTTAACGTGGCCGGGTTGTTCATCGCCGGGTTGGGGGTCGCAAATCTTTTTCCGCTCACCCTTGCTGCGGCATCGAATGTGGCCCCAGACCAACCCGATGCCGCGAGCGCGCGCGTCTCGCTAGCGGCGGGCGCTGCCATTTTAATCGTGCCGCAGGCCCTTGGTACCTTTGCCGATCAAGTCGGAATTCAACGAGCATTTGCCGTAGTCGCAGCGATGCTCATCGCGGTGATTCTCGCGAATAGAGTCGCCAATCGACTGCCAGCGGCACGTAATTTGGCTTAGTCCATCGTGGGCATACGGCGCATCAAGCGTTGCGCGTCCTTGGTTTTTATCGACATCTGGGTACCGTCTAGCATAATCAACAGGCTGTCGACACCCTCGCCTAGCTCGACGTGCTTTATTGCTTCGAGGTCGACTCGCGTATATGTGCCATTCGCTGGATTTTGGATCATCATCGACTTAGGGCCGATGGAACCTTGCATGTACATGACATAAATCCATACAGGAACAACGATGATGGCGGCGAGGAGAAGTGTTGGCAGTATAGCAAGCAGAAGTCGAAGAATCATGTGCCTGGGGCATCCCTTAATTCAAACGTTAGTTTATAGCAGTTTACCCCAGAATTTGTTAAGTTTTTGTCATGCATAAACGAATAAAGGCGGTTTGTTGTGG
>CAYSVE010000667.1:0-3547 GCA_964434365.1 uncultured Anaerolineaceae bacterium
CGTGCGTTTCGCCGGATTGATAAGCTGCATGGACGACTTGCAGCGCGCGTAAGCCGTCTACCCCCGTGATGAGTGGCGCGCGGTCCTCACGGATACTGGCGACAAACTCCTCGATCATCGCCAAATTTGGATCACTACCCCATCCGTTCCATACCAACTGCCGATTGGTGTACACATCGAGCTTCTGCGAAAAGTAATCGGTGCGGAGTACGCCACGTTCACAGATCAGATCAACCTTCACATTACCCCACGTAGGGTAAAACGATGGGCGGCTCCAACTGGTATCCAACGAGATAAATGTGCCGTTGTCGAAGGTAATCATCAACAGCCCGGCAGTTTCGACTTCGACTTTGTTTCGGTAGAACAAGTTATCCACCTCAGCATACACCTCGACCGGTTCCGCCCCAGTGAACCACCGCATCAAATCGACGACGTGGACGGTGTGGTCCATCACGGCACCGCCACCGGCCTCTTCTTTATCGCTGAACCACGCCCGGTGATAGTCCGGGTTTTCACCCTGATTCGTTGTGTTGGCACAGAGGATTGCACCCATATCACCCCGGTTGAGCGACGCTTTCACCTGCGCTGTCGAGGCACTAAACCGCATCGGGAAGGCGATCATCAGCTTGATACCGGCGGCATCGCACGCGGCGATCATCGCTTCGGCGTCGGGTATCGTCGTGGCGATGGGCTTCTCGCAGAGCACATGCACGCCGGCGGCGGCAGCCATTTGCGTGAGTTCGCGATGACGGTTATTTTCGGAGCAGATGATGACGCCATCTGGCTTCTCTGCGAGGAGTGCCTCGTAGGTATCGAACAGCGGGGAATCGAACTGTTGCGCGTAGTATTTCCCGCGTTGGGTGTCGTGGTCGGCCATGCCGATGTAGTCGACACCCTGCATGCCGCGCAAATTACCGATGTACCCTTCGGCATGCAAATGGGCAAAACTCATGATTCCGAGTCGTAGCATGATTACACCTCCACCGGTTCGATTTCGACGGGCTTACCCGTTTGCGCAGATTGCCGCGCGGCGAGCGCAATTTGCAACCCGGCCAGCGCATCGTGCGGGGTTACGCGGAACGGCGTATCGTCGACGAGTGCGTCGTAAAAATGCTCGACTTCGACGGCCCAGGGGTTTTTACTCAGTGGGCTGCCAGGCAGCGCAACCTCGCCTACATCGCCCCGTGCCAGTTGGTGCATGTGCTGTTGAATCGGCATCGTTTTGTCGCTATCCCACTCGATCAGCCCTTCATCGCCCGCCACCTCGGCACGCACACTGAACATCGGCGTGGGGTAGGCCCAACTGCCTTCGATGTGGGCCATCGCGCCATTGTCGAACCGCAGTAACGCGAGGCCATGATCGGCCAGTTGATGAGGCTTGGTGCTGCGGATCGTCTTCGCGAAGACTCGTATAACCTCGCCCTTCGCGAGCCAACGGCTCATCTCGAAGTCGTGGATCATGAGGTCGATCATCATCCCACCGGATTTTGTTTCGTCCATGAACCAATCGTCGGCGGGCCGTTGCGGACGGTACGAGGCACGCGTCATGCGGATGACCTGTGGTGCACCGACTTGCCCGGCGTCGATACTGTTTTTTATCGCGATGTACTCGGGGAAGAAGTGCAGCACCATGCCGACAAACAACCGGACCCCAGCCTTTTCGCAGGCGGCTATCATGTCGACGCCATCCTCGACGGTGAGCGCAATCGGCTTTTCGCAGAAGATGTGCTTCCTAGCTTCGGCAGCTTGCAGAACCATGTCTTTGTGAGTGTGCGTCGGCGCGCAGATGTCCACCGCATCGACGGCTTGTAGTAGCGCCGTATAATCGTCGAAGACGAGCCCGCCCAGGCGGCTCGCCAGCGATTCGGCCCCTTGCGATGCCACGACACCGACGATATCCGCATCGGTGTTTTCCCAACCGGCAGCGTGGGCAACGCCCATCGAACCGGCCCCAACAATGCCTATTTTCATGATGAAGATTGTCCCATTTTCTGTGCGAGGGTCACCCACTCTTGCGCGCTCAGCGCACGGTTGAACAGCGCAATGCCTGCGATTGTCCCGTGGAAAAAGTTACCCGGCTCGCCACTTCGGCTGACCGCCCCCACCGTGAAATCTGCGCCGTCCTCACCGCCATCGAACAACCCATACGGATACTCGAATGGATTGCGCCCATCACGCGCGTCGAGTACGCCATTCAGGTAGGCGCGTGCCGCCTTGCCATCATAGCTGAAGCCAACGCAGCGCCACTCATCGAACGGAACCGGTGTCGCGCCGATGGCGGCATCCATGCAGTAGGGGTAACCGGGGGTCGGCCCCCCGTGCGACGATGTGTGCCCGCCGACCTGATCCTTACTATCCCAGATGGGTAAATCGAGGAATAGGCAATACTGTCGCTTCTTGCGCGATTCATCCCACACCCCCGCAATCGTTTCGCAATCTTGTGTTGGGGGTTGGGGTTGCCGCTTCACCCACCCCACGACGCTCACCTGAGCACCCACGCCGTGAATGTTGAGGGGTCCGAGTTCGGCGCGCGGCATTTGCAACCACTGACCACGTCGCAAGTACAAGCCATCGTCGTTCTGTGCGATGTTTTCGGCCATCGGTTGCAAGGTGAAAACGCTTGGACCTGTTGATGTAAGCGACCCCGTGCGGAAATCCCAGGCGGTGATGAGGTTGGGTATGGTGGTAAGGTCATCCAGATGGAACATAAGAACATTACGATCTATTTTGCGTAGGTGGCGACGGTTGATGTCTTTCGCTATGATATTCTAAGCGTCCCCTCATATGCAAATAAATCGGGGACGGATGCAAACTTCGATAGGGAGTCGTTAAAAATGCAGAAAGCTGTTCGTTTATTGTTGGTCCTATGCCTGCTGCTGATGGTCACCTCGCTGGCCGCCGCACAGGACGACATCGTCGAGTTGACGATGGGCAGTTGGCGTACCGAGGATGTCTCGCAGTGGGACGCCATTATCTCCGCCTTCAACGAAGAATTCCCCAATATTCAAATTTCTTTCGAGCCGACCCTCAACACCGAGCACGACGCGTCATTACTGGCTGCATTGGAAGCCGGTGGTGGCCCGGACCTCGTGACCTGCCGCCCATTCGACATCAGCCTGGCGCTGTACCAGCGCGGTTACCTGGGTGAAGTGACGGACATCGTCGATGGCGCGACGCTCGAAGATGGCAGTGCGGCCTTCGGCCCGGTGGCCCGCAGTGGTTGGGTTGCCGATGATGGCACCACCATGTACTGCGTGCCGATGGCATCGGTGCTGCACGGTTTCTTCTACAACGTTGCCATGTTCGAGGCCAACGGCTGGGAAACCCCAGAGACCACCGAGGAGTTCCTCGCCCTGCTGCAAACCATTCAGGACGCAGGTATCACCCCGTTGGCGATGGGCACCCAGGACGGCTGGACCAATTGGACGATGGGCTTCCACAGCAACGCACCAAACTGGTACGGCGGCGAAGAAGGTCGTCAGGCGCTGATCGCCGGTGATGTTGCGCTTACCGATCCGCAGTTCACCGAGCCGATGGAATACGTGCT
>CAYSVE010000668.1:0-1331 GCA_964434365.1 uncultured Anaerolineaceae bacterium
ACGCAGCCAGGTCGATCTCCCGGTCCGACTCCGGGCGGAAGCGCACCTCACCACACGCGATACGTCCTGGGCGGTCTACCGCCTGTACGATGGATCGTGCCGTCACCGACTTGCCGCAGCCGCTCTCACAGACGACACAAAGCGTCTTCCCGCGCGGAATCGTCAGGTTGACGCCATCCACCGCCTTGACCACACCCTCATCGGTGAAAAAGTGCGTCTGTAGGTCTTTGATTTCCAGCAGGTGATCGCCCATCGTCGGATCTCCTATGCGTATGGGTCGGCGGCATCGCGGAGGCCATCGCCCAAAAAGTTGAGCGCAAGCACAGCGACGATCACACCTACACCGGGCCAGAAAAGCCACGGTGCGGTGGAAATCGAGCGGATATTCTGTGCTTCTTGCAGCAGCACGCCCCAGCTAATCACGGGTGCGCGCAAGCCGATGCCCAGAAAGCTCAGCGAAGTTTCGGCGATTATCATGCCGGGGATGGCGAGCGTCACCACTGCGATGATGTGGCTCGCGAAGGACGGCACCATGTGCCTGAGGATGATGCGCATGCTGCTACAGCCATCGAGGCGGGCCGCTTTCACGAAGTCCTCGGTTTTGAGGGCGTAGAATTTACCACGCACCACGCGCGCTAGCCCGGTCCAGCCGATGACGGACAAGATAATCGTGATGAAAAAGTACACCCGCAGCGGCGGAATATCCGCCGGGATGGCCGCTGCGAGGCCGATCCAGAGCGGAATCGACGGAATCGACTGCAAGAACTCGATGGTGCGCTGGATGAGGTTATCCACCCAGCCGCCGAAGTACCCGCTCACGCCACCGAGCAAAATCCCGAAGAACAGGCTTAGCCCCACACCCACAAGGCCGATCGTCATCGATACCCGCGAGCCGTAAATTGTGCGGCTGAACATGTCGCGGCCAAGCCGGTCGGCACCGAGGAGATACATCGGGTCACCTTCGTTGACCGGGCCGATGAGATGTCGGTCCAACTCGAACACGCCCCACAACGTGTACGACTCACCCTTTACGAAAAATCCGATGGGGTGCTTCACTTCGGGGTCTACGACGAAGTTGCGCCGCCCGGCCTCATAGTCGATTTCGACCGTGTAGCCGTTGACATGCGGCCCCCATCGTAAGCCGTTCTCGGTGCGGTCGAAGAGGTTGAGGCGCTGCGGTGGCGCATAGGTGTAATTCGCAGCGAATGCCTCCGGCGAAAACGGTGCGATGAAGGGTGCAAAGGCCGCCACCAGGTAGATGACCAGCGTCACCACACCACCGATCATCGCGAGGCGATGCCTGCGAAACTTCCACCAGATGAGCCGCCATT
>CAYSVE010000668.1:1341-3546 GCA_964434365.1 uncultured Anaerolineaceae bacterium
CATTGGCTTGCGACCACAAACACTTCATGGTCGGGCGCAAGTGTCGCTTCAGCAGCGGGGGCGTTCAATTGAAGTTGTGTTTCGGTCATCGGGATGTCCCCATCGGGCTACTGAAAGCGAATTCGCGGGTCTAGCCACGCCAGCAAAATATCGGAGATAAGCGTGCCAAACACCGCCAGGATGCTCAGCATCATGATGAAGCTACCCGCGAGGAACATATCTTCGGTACGGAGTGCTTCCAGCAGCAGCGGGCCAGTGGTCTGCAACCCTAGCACCACCGAGACGATTGTCGCACCAGAAACGAGATTCACGAAGATGTCGTTCAGGCTACTGACGAAGGGGTTCAAGGCGTGGCGCACCGGGTACTTGATGAGCAACCACCACTCCGGCAGGCCTTTGGTCCGTGCGGTAGTGACGTACGGGCGGTGCAGTTCGTCGAGCAAGTTGGCACGCATCGTGCGGATGAGGCTCGCGGTGCCTGCTGTGCCCAATACGATGACGGGTATCCACAGGTGGCTTAGCAGGTCGGCGACACGTGCCAAACTCCACGGGGCATTGACGAAATCTGGCGAAAATAGGCTGCCAACGCTCTGATTAAAATACTTGAAGGATGCATACATCAGCGCCAGCGCGAGTAAAAAGTTTGGGATGGAGAGGCCGATAAAGCCGATAAATGTGAAAATATAATCGCTAAACGAATATTGCCGCACTGCTGAAAAAATGCCGATGGGTATCGCCACTGCCCAGATAAACAACAAGCTGCTAAGCGACAGGACCAGCGTCAAAAACAGGCGATCCCAGATAAGGTCGCTCACGGGCAAGTCCCAGCGAAAGGAGTTGCCGAAGTCGCCACGGGTGATGATGTCTCCGAGCCAGTTAGCGTACTGAACGACGTAGGTGTTGTTCAGCCCATAGAACTCTCGAAAACCCGCTTCCTGTTCTTCGCTGACGACTTCGCCGCGTTCTTCCAGGTCGGCCACGAGGCGGTCGACGTAATCGCCGGGGGGGAGGGTGATAATCGCGAAGGAGACGACCGAAATCGCGATCATGGTAGGGATCATGTAGAGCACACGTTTAATGATGTATTGCGCCATAAGTCACTTGAGAGAAAGTCATCATTTGTCAAAAGCGCACACCGACCCATCGTGTGCAACATACGCAGGGGCGAGGCACGGGCACTGTCCTGCGCCATGCCTCGCCCACTTTGCACCACATTGGCAAATGCCGTGTGTGGCGAATCGCTACTCCATCGACGGGTCGATGTAGAAGGTCTCGAAGTTCACCGGGGCCGGGCCGGGGTATAGCCAACCCGCGATGACCGTCTCGGGCACGTTGCGCAGTTCGTTCGCCACAACGCGGTAGTCACCCTGCGGTAGGCTGAGGCCGATGGTGTAGAACTGCTCGGCACCCAGGTCCAGCATTTCCGTCATCAGCGCAGTCTGCGCTTCGAGCGTGGTGGCCTGCTGAAGCTCGGTCACGATTTCGTATTGGCGCTGGATGCCCTCCGGCGGGGTCACCGGCTCGTAGTTGGTCTCGGCGTCCGGTTCCAGGCGAACATCGTTCCACGCGCGCCAGCCCCAGGCGGCTTCCGGGATGTAGCCACCAGCCGCAACCAGCGGCAGCAGGCCGGTACCGTTCTCGCCAGCCCACACGTAGGCGTCGATGTCGTTTTCCTCGCGACGTACGCGCCAGATGTCATCCGGCACGATGACGATGTTGGTGTCCACACCAGCTTCTTCCCAGTTGCGCTCGACGATCTGCATCACGTCGACCCAGTCCGGGCGGAAGCCCTCGTTCACCAGCACCGTGAAGACGAAGCGCTCGCCATCTGGGCCGATGCGGAAGCCCTCATCGTCCATGTCTGGCATCACCATGTCGAGGTGCTCGTTGGCGAGGTCCAGGTTGAACTCGGTGAACTGGGTGGCCTGTTCCTCGTTGTAGAACGGCGACTCGGGGCGTGGGTGCTGCTGGTGCGGCACACCCTGGCCGATGTACACCGTGTCGATAACCGTCTGGCGGTCCATAGCATGGGAGAGGCCGATGCGGAAGTTGATGTCGGTCATCACTTCGGCCTGGTTGCTCTCGGGGTGCGTCAGCTTCATGTGCAGCAGCATCGTGTTGAAGTCGCTGTTCACCACATCGATAAAGCGGTAGTTGCCGGTTTCTTGGTTGTCAAAGAAAACGGCGCGGTTCGGCGGCTGGCTG
>CAYSVE010000669.1:0-3538 GCA_964434365.1 uncultured Anaerolineaceae bacterium
GCCCCTCAGCAGTACACGGCGCAGTCGTCGAGGCTGGTGCACTCGCACGCGACGCCGAGCATCAGCGAGTCGCGCATGGCCTCGTATTCGGCAATCGTCTGCTGAACTTCCGTCAGCTTGCGCTCGGCAATCTCCCGCCACCGCGTCGCGATCGGCTTGCCGTCATCCTCGTCGAGCATCGCCTGGATTTCCTTCAGGCTAAAGCCCGATGCCTGCGCACTCTGGATCACACGCAGCACCTCGAACACGCTGTCATCGTAGGCGCGTTGGCCGCTCACCCGTGGGGGCGGCTCGATAAGCCCGATTTCCTCGTAATAGCGTAACGTCGAGGCCGGAATGCCGGTTTTTTTACTCACTTCGCCTATTTTCATCACACCCTCCTTCTTGACTTCAAGTTAACTTGAAGTTGTAAGCTCTCTACAAGTACAAAAATGTTAAGGAGCCAGACATGCACAAACGTAGCCAGAAGCAGCCCATTGCCTGTGATATGGACGCCCTGCCAAACCCAGACCATCACCGCGCCATCACCGAGGTGTTGTTTTCGCAGGCGTGCAGTGTCGTCGAGTTGGACGATGGCTACACGGTCGTATTTCCCGTAGCCGCTTTTCATCTCATCACCGTCTTTGTCGATGGCGAACGGCGTTGCTGCCCGTTCCTGCGCTTTATCATCGATATTGCGCCCGACCGCCGCACAGTCCATCTCACCCTCAGTGGGCACCACGACGAGGTCAAGGCTTTTCTGCGGGCAGCACTGTTGCCCAGCCTGCCGGTAATGGCCGATCTCACCGAGCAAGCCTAATCATCCGATGATGCGGCTGAGCGACCCGCACCCAGCAAGTTTAGGGCCTCCTCGTAGGAGCGTGCAAATATCACGTGGCTCTTGCGCGGGAACAACCGCACCATCAGTTGGGCGAGTTGCTGGATAAACCGAAAGGCAAACGCGTTGCCCTGCGGCACCACCACCACGATTTTGCCCGTGTTTGCCGGTTGATACCGCATTGCCCGGCTGAACTGCGACACCATATTGCCCTCCGGCAGGTCGCTTTGGGGTTCGATGAGCAGGTGCACCGTGTGGTCCACGCTGGCAATGAACCGATGGGCAGCATCGACGGCTGCGGCAAACGCGTTTAAATCGATCGTTTTCGGGAAGCGCATCGAGACGATGTTATCGTGGCCCGCAAGCCATTCGACGCGTATCGGTTCTGGCGACGTGGGTTTATCATCTGGCATGTTGGTTCGGTATCGATAACCGCCGGGTTTATTCGGTGAATATTTTATGTGATGCACACATATAGCGATATGGTGCGTCGCAAAACGGCCACCAATGCGGTGCATCATCGGGTAAAGCAAGATGAGCAAACGAATAGATCTAAGCTGCGCTTAAAACAATCCTAAATATTTCTCGTCACAATCGCGGCCAACGTTTGATTGTTAGGGAGATGTTACGACGATGACTGTGTTGAAGAAAAGCCTGCGCTGGCTACTGTTCGCAGCGCTGTTGGTCCCTGCGATGGCGATTGGCCAGGATGAACCCGAAGAAGCCGAGGTCGTGGCCCCGGCCCTGCTCACCGATCCGTTCCTCCAACTGCCCACCGACGATAGCGTCCGCGTGGTGTGGTTCACCGAGTGGGAAGGCCAGGGCCACACCGTGACCTACGGCGACGGTCAAACCGCCGAGGCCGAAACCATCGTGATGAGCCGCACCGCCGAGGACGAAGGCTCGCGCATCGGCACGCAGCTTGCCGACGGTAGCATCTACGAGGGCTACACGCGCCGCCCCATCTGGCGTCATGAGGCCGAAGTGACCGGCCTGACCGCCGGTGAACGCGTGCCCTACAGC
This sequence comes from uncultured Anaerolineaceae bacterium, assembly GCA_964434365.1. Lineage (GTDB taxonomy): Bacteria > Chloroflexota > Anaerolineae > Aggregatilineales > Phototrophicaceae > CAYSVE01. The sequence continues at coordinate 1,841 of CAYSVE010000669.1, forward strand.
GTCACCAGCATCGCCGACGACGGCACCGAAGTCACCAGCGCGGCGTTCACGCTTGCGTCGCTACCCGCCGCCGGCCAACCGCTGAAGATTCTGCTCACGAGTGACCATCAGGTGCGCGACATGACCGCCGCCAACCTGGAAGTGGTCGAGCAGACCGTGGGCCAGGTGGACGCCGTGTTCTTCGCGGGTGACCTGCAAAACATCCCAGATCGCGCGAGCGAGTGGTTCGACGATGCCCGTGGCCGCGCGTTCTTCGCGTTGTTGCAGGGTAACGGCAACGTTACGCTCGACCGCACCCGCACCCAAGAAGGCGTGACGATCAACACCCAGCGCACCTACGTCGGCGGCCAGCTCATCCAGCACGCGCCGCTTTTCCCGGTGGTGGGCAACCACGAGGTGATGGGGCGCTTCAACCCGGGCCATAGCACCGGTGCCCAGTACAACGACCCGCAGCCGCGTGCCGTCGCCGAAGCCCGCTACGAAGAAGTCGCCGACCTGGTGAACCCCGAAGGTGACCCGGAAATCCGCGAGCAGTGGATCGAAAATCAGTCCTTCAACACCATCACCTACGAAGAGCTGTTCACCCTGCCCGATGCAGGCCCCGGCGGCGAAACCTACTACATGATCCGCTTCGGCGACGTGGCGATGATCGGCCTGTACACCACGCGCATCTGGCGCTCCTTCAACTTGACGGATACCACGCGCGGCAAGTACCGCGAGCCGCTATTGGACCTCAACACGCCAGATAACTGGGGTTATGGCGACTTCATCTTCGAGGACATTGCCGAGGGCAGCGAGCAGTACGAGTGGCTTGTCGAGCAACTCCAGAGCGACGCCTTCCAGAGCGCGCCGTACAAGGTCGTGCTGATGCACCAGGCCGCCCACGGCATCGGCGATAACTACAACCCAGTCTTCACCAACCCGGTCCAGGTCATCGACTACGCCGAGGACGGCAGCATCGAGGCGGTGCGCTACGAGTACCCCATCGAGGACGACATCATCATCAACGACATTCAGCCGCTCTTCGAAGAGTACGGCGTGAACCTCGTCCAGACGGGGCACAGCCACCTGTGGTTCCGCATGTTCGAAAACGGCGTGAACTACATGGAAACGTCCAACGTGGGCAATAACTTCGGCTGCTACGTCGAGGGTGGCGAGCGCACCCGCGCCAACGTGCCCGATGACCCGCGTTACAACGCCGAAAACTACGCCCCCAACGGCGATCCGCACGGCCTACAGCCGATTATGCCCAGCGAGTTCGCGCCGATGCAGGACAGCGAAGGCAACGATCTGCCGTGCGTCGCCAGCAACGACATGACGGCCTTCTCCATCCTCGATACCGAAACCGGCACCGTGAAGAGCTACGTCTTCGACGTCACGCGCCCGCTCAGCGAACCGCAACTTTTCGACGAATTCAGCATCGTCGCCGAGTAGCGTCTGCGAAAATACCGTGTGTAGGCGAGGCATGCGCAGACATTTTTCTGCGCCATGCCTTGCCCGCTTCCCACCTGCCCATCAACAACCCACCGGGCACATCACCCCGGCCCGCGCTATACTTCCTACCATCGACAAACCCTACTCAGGAGACCGACCATGCGCCGTTTACTGTTTGCGATCACCGGACTGCTCGTCCTTGTTAGCGTGCTGCTACTGAGTGCCGCCCCCCCCCCAAACCCACCCCCCCCGCCCCAACCATCC
>CAYSVE010000670.1:0-3528 GCA_964434365.1 uncultured Anaerolineaceae bacterium
ATTCAAGAAGCGCTCGCAGATGCGGTCGATGCCTTGGGCGCCGCGCTGGTTTTCGAATATATCGATGCCGCAGCGGACCATGCGGTATGCCTCCCTGTTGGGTATACAGGGCGTTATTTTAGCGCATTGTGCCGGTAGGGTATAGCGGGCTGCGCTAGGGGTCGATATTGGCGAAGTCGAGGGTAGGGTCCTGCTGAGCCAGAAATTGCAGCGCCTCGTCCATCGAGCGGGTGATGCGCAGGTGAATGCCGACCAGCTTCATGGTGATTTCGGCCACCAGGGTCATCATGTCGTTGGGGTTGGGGTCCACCACCACCAGCCACGTCGGGCGTCGAATCTTCAGGGCGGGCCGTACCGCCTCGCGGAGGGCGATAAAGTTGTACATATCGGCAGCGAAGCCGTGGTCTTCGGTGGAATCGACGAGGAGGTGCACCGGTTGCGTGTGCCCACTGTCGCGTATCATCGCCGCCATAATTGCTGCCTGCGCGCGCACGTCATCCATCGTGAGCACCTCGGTGATTGTGGTGATGAGCACACGATTCGGCAGAAACCAATCGGTTGTCGCAGCCATGTTGTGGCCTTTTCCCCTGCAAGAACAACTATTGAGTGTAACATAGGGACATAACGACCGGGCTGAAAAATTTTTCATGTAATTGCACACCGACGCGGCTAACGCGTATCATCGCAGCCGATGCAGTGTGTGATGGCGATGCCTGCGGCTGGCCGTGCTAGAATGCGCGCATCATCCGTGTAAATCGCCCGTGTACCCGTGTAAAGGAGAACCATGACCCACATCTCATATCCTCAAGCACACCTTGCCCACCTCCAGGCTATGGAAACCCAGCATTTCTGGTACATCGGGCGGCGTGCACTCATCCTCGATTGGCTGGCGCGCAACAAAATGGACGCCGCTCAACTCATCGTGGACATTGGCAGCGGCGCGTCGATCACATCGCGGCTGTTACGCGAGGCTGGTTATCCGGTCGTAGCACTGGACTACTACGCGAGCGGGCTGCAAGCCCAGGTTGGCACAGGCCTGCCCCTGGTGCAAGCGAACGCGACCCAACTGCCGTTTGCGCCGCAGAGCATCGACGCGGTGATGCTGTTGGATGTGCTAGAACACACCGATGACGCCGCCTTGCTGGCTGGGATCGCCCGCGCGTTGCCGCCGGGTGGCCTCATCCTCGTGACGGTGCCCGCGTTTCCGTTTTTGTGGAGCTACCGAGATACCGCCGCTGGCCATCTCAGGCGCTATACCCGACGCTCGCTCCATGCCGCGCTGCTGAACGCTGGCTTTGTGGTGGAGGACAGCGCGTACTATCAGTTCACGGGGATGCTCATCGCATCGGTGGTACGGGTGCTAGGGCGTAACAGTGCCGCCGTCCGCGACCGCGAGAACAACCCCGGCGGCCTGCTCAACGCTGTCATGCGGGCGGTCAACCTCATCGAGGTGCGCCTCAGCCGTGTTGTGCCACTGCCGTTCGGCACCAGCCTCATCGCTGTGGGCCGCCTGCCGCGTTAGCCCCAACGCCGATATGATCTACGTGCGCGGGTTAAGGTTGTCGCCGACCCTATGTCTACTCATCGAGGACGGGGTGTGGGGCTGCTGCTCCTGCGCGCGGGCCGTTGGCCTGGTGGAATAAAAATCGGCGGGCAGCAGCAGGCCGCCCACCCCAAACACCGATGTTACGCCTCGAATTCTGCCGTGCTGAAGTTCACATGGAACGGCATGCAGTAGATAATCACCGAGGTGAAGTCGTTGATGTCCTCGCCCTCCGGCAGTTCGATTGCGTAGTTCTGGTTGCCGACATTGCCCTTCAGCGGGCCGAGGTCGATGTAGCCTTCATCGGGTCGCTGCCGGATGTTGTCCGGCACCGACTTCGCCAGCAGCACATGCAGCTGCGGCCCGTTCGTCACCCTAAAGTCTTCCAGGCGCAGCACGAACGCCCCGTCCACATCGTAAACCGTGGCAGTGCCCTCACCGCGGTGCACCGGGTCGTAGCTGTTAAACGTCCCACTGAGCAGGGCAGTCGGCGCGTCGGCGGGCATGTCGTCGGCAGCTTCGGCGTCGTCTTCCATCATGGCCAGTGCGGTTTCCTCGGCCATTTCCTGATCTTCACCCGCCATTTCGACGAGCACATCTTGCTGTTCCTGCGGCATTGTGCGGACGGCGTCGCGTTGGTCGTCACTCATGCTGGGGAAGGCCTCGTCCACCTCGTCGTTGACGAACAGCGGTAGCCACAGTGAATTTGTCGCGGCGACCACAACCGCCAGCACGACCACCGCCCCGATACCGATCATTGTATTGCGATTCATCGTTTGGTTCTCCCTCGTTGTTAAACCCAATTTAGCCTACACGAAATTTCGTACAGGTGTCTGTTTGGTAAGCCACACACGCGAGTACGCAGGGTGTTTTGCAGGCGAGGCTCACTGCGTCTCGCCTGCGCCCCTACGCCCAATACCGTATAAGTCGCCAGGGACGTAGCGGACTACATCCGCTGAAAACACGCCTCATCGGCACCAGCCCGGTCCTACGCCTGCATCCCATTCGGCAAACTGAACTTGAACGTCGTGCCCCGGTTCGGGTTGCTCTCCACATGCAGTTGGCCACCGTGCGCCTCGACGAAGTTCTTGGCGATGGCGAGGCCCAGCCCGGTGCCCCGGTAGCCGTCGCTGTCGGCGCGGCGCGCCTCATCGCCCCGGTAGAAGTCGCGGAAGATGTGCGGCAGGTGGTCGGGATGGATGTACGAGCCGGTGTTGTGCACCGTCACCTCGATGCAGTCGCCCTCCGGTTTCGCCGAGAGGTCTACGGTGCCGCCGGGTGGCGTGTGCTGGAGCGCATTTTGCAGCAGGTTGATGAGCACGCGGTGGATTTTGTCCGGCGCGATGTGCACCGTATCCACGCCGGGTTCGATGCCGCCGCGCAAGCTGATGCTCGCCTGGTCGAACTTAGCGTGGAAGCCGCTGAGCGTGTCGGAGATCAAATCGCCGAGGTCGACCGCCTCGCGTTCGATGCCCACACGGACGGTATCCAACTGGGTGATTTCGAAGAGGTCGTCGATGAGGTGGCTCAGATGCTTGATCTCGCGTTGGATGTTGTGGTGATACCGGTCGACCGTCTGCGGGTCGTTGGCGACGCCATCGACGATGGCGTCGTTCATCGCGCGGATGGCCGAGAGCGGTGTGCGCAAGTCGTGGCTTATCCAGCGGAGCAGGTCGCGCCGTTCACGTTCGAGCGCGGCCTTTTCCGCCTCGGCGCGCTGCAACGACGCCACCATGCGGTTGAAGGCACTGCACAACTGGGCGATTTCGTCGTTGCCATGATCTTTCACCTGGGTGTGCAGGTCGCCGTGGGCGACGGCAGTCGCCGCGTTGGCGAGGGCACCCACACGCTGTGCAAACACCATGCTGATGAACATCACCACCGTGGCGCTCACCGACACGGCGAACAACATCAGCGCGGCAATCAACCCGACCTCACGCTCGTGCAAAAACATCATCTGCGCGCTGAAGCGCTCATTCACCACC
>CAYSVE010000671.1:0-3526 GCA_964434365.1 uncultured Anaerolineaceae bacterium
CCAACAGGCGTCGAAAGCCCTTCAGGATCGTATGAAGCGCTGGTTGGTTGTGCACCTCGCTCAGCAGCTTCAGCAAATCGAGGCCGGTGGCGGTGCGCGCTTCCTCAGGCAAATCGCTGAGCGGCTCGCGCTTGATGAGCACCGTGATGGCATCCAGCCGAAAGCCGTCGATGCCCTTATCGAGCCAGAAGCGCATCATATCGTGCATGGCTTCCACGACTTGTGGGTTGCGCCAGTTGAGGTCGGGCTGTTGTGGCAAAAACATGTGCAGATAATACTGCCCGGTCGTCTCGTCGAAGGTCCATGCATCACCCTGGAAAAAGCTCACGAGGTTGATCGGTGGGGTGCCGTCTGGCTTTGGGTCTCGCCACAGATACCAGTCTCGCTTGGGGTTGTCCTTACTACTCCGCGATTCGAGAAACCACGGATGCTGATCGGAGGTGTGATTCGGCACGAGGTCGATGATGACGCGGATGCCGTGTTCGTGGGCGGTGGCAAGCAAATCGTCGAAGTCTTGCATGGTGCCGAAAATCGGGTCGACGTCCTCATAATCTGAGATGTCGTAGCCGAAGTCGGCCATGGGGCTGCGGAAAAACGGACTCAGCCACACACAATCGACGCCGAGATCGCGCAGGTAAGGCAACTGCTGCGTGATGCCGGGCAAATCGCCGATGCCGTCGGCGTTGGTATCCATAAAGCTGCGCGGGTATACCTGATAGATCACGCACGAGTGCCACCACGGGCGGTCGTCGACGGTGGGGTGCGGGTTGAAGGTAGTCGACAACGGGTTGATGCGAAGGACGCTCATAGGAACTCCGATAAGGGCAAGATGGACGAAGGAACGAACGATTCTAGCATAGGCAACCGGCCTTATCATGCTGCACCGTTCGCGGCGATAGTCTCGCCGGGCGCGCCGTTTTTACGCTTTCGATACGCCTTACGAATACCATTCACGTATACGATGGACCAGAGGGAAGTGAGAGATGGAGTAACACCGATGATCGACCTACTGCGCCAGATGGTATTTGGCAGCGAATTCACCTTCGAAACCCCGTACAGCCTTGAGCAAAGTGCTCAACTACTGCTGGAACGATCGGAGCGCGACGGACGACCGAGCAAACAGCTCGGCTTGCCCATCGGCAGCCCGCGCGCCAAGCTGCTCGTCAACGTCGACAACGTGGATGAGGACACCCACAAATTCAATATACAGCGCGATGCCAGCAGAAACCTTATCATCGAGGTCAACGGCACACTGACGCGCCAAGGGCGCGGCACCATGGTACAGGGGCGCGCGAGGATAAGCCCATTCGTGTTGGGATTCCTGGCGCTGTGGCTGCCAGTGTGGGTCGTCATATGGACGGCGATCGGCGTGCTCGAGCCGATTTTGCCGGGTGTCGTCGTGGTCGTGGTGCTGTTGAGTATCGCAGGCATGGCACGCGAGCGCCTCGCGCGGATACCGCAGGAAACCCTCGGGCAACCGGCGGCCTCGCCGATTCGCGGCTAGGCGCTTACAGCGCCGATGAAAAGCGCTGCACCTTGCGCCCTTCATCCGCGAAGGCGGTGACAGCCTGCACCTGCACCTCGGCCTCAGCACCGAGGATAGCCCGCACCGCCTCTCGGATGGCGGTTTGGTCGGCGTCCGCGCTGGCGACCCTCACCACGAAGCGGTGCGGCGCGGTTTGGGTCACGCGGTAATCTGCGGATAGCAACCGCTCCAATGCTTTGAGCAGCACGTAGGGGTGCAGCGTTTTCCCGCCCGGCAATTGGATCATCTGGTTCAAGCGCCCGGTGAGGCGTACCAGCACCGGAAAACCCTTCTGCACCGCGAGGTCACCGAGGTCGCCGGTGCGGTAGCGAATAAACGGCATCGCCGAACTGTGCAGGTGCGTCGCCAGCAGTTCGGCACTGCCATGCACGGTTTCGAGGATATGGTGCGGCGACACTTTATACCCCACCTCGCCCGGCACTTCGAAGGCCATATACCCCACCTCGCTGCTCAGATACACGTCGACGACCGGCACCCGAAACACCGATTCCGTTTGTGCGCGGTGCTGCGCGGTGATCTGGTTCCCCGCAGCAATGAGTATCCGCAGGCGTGTTTCCGCAAGGGGGGCGACCCTGGCGCGGGCGAAACAACCCGCAAGGTACGCCAGATGCTCCGGCAGGCCGCTGATGACGAGCGGGTTCTGCTCGGTGATGAACGAGACGAGGTGCGTGTCACTTTCCCAGATTGCCGGGGCAATATTCAGCTTGATGAACACGGACTCGTTCAGCAGCGGGTGCGCAAACGACACCGAACTGCTGCTCTCGAATGCCGACACGCGCATTGTACCCGCCTCCCCGGGGGCGAAATCGGTGCGGGCGATGCCGTAATGATGAAACACGTAGGCGCTGATCACCTGCCGATACATCATTTCGTCGAGGTGCTGGATGATCTTCAGCGGCGGGCCGGTAGACCCCGACGTGAACAATGCACTCGCAAGCGCGAAGTCGAGGTCATCGAATACGAGTGCGTCGGCATGGTCGGCGACCTCGGCGCGGGTAAGCACCGGCAGGCGCGCGAGGTCCGCGACCGCCATGATCTCGGCGACGTCAATACCCGCTTCGGTAAGCTTCTGTGCGTAATAGGTCGATTGAGCCACGGCGCGATGCAGCAGCGCGCGCAAATGCGCCAGTTGATACGCTTCGCGTGCGGCGGGGTCGGCATCGGCACGGAGCAATGCGGCGAGGTCGGCCTCGAAGCGTGGCAGTTGGCTGCGGCCATAGTCGCCGAAGTGCTCGAAGAACGGTATCTCCGGGTGGGTCATGTGTCGGCCTTCCCACGCCCCAAAATGAACTCCCCCACCGAGACCTCGCTAAAGCGGTCGTCGCCGGTCATCGCCGCGAAGGCAATGGCATCGCCCACACCGATGGCACACCCCGCAAGGCCCATCGCCGTTGCGACAAGGCCCATCGTCGCAAATAGCCCGCCGACGTTCTTCAGCGCGAGGGCGTAAGTCGTCGTGCGCTGGTAGCGCGCGTACAGGCGTGGCATCCGCGCGGCGATGACGAACAACACCTGCGGCGTCGTGCGGGCGGGGGTGGCGGTCGCGGCCATCGCCAACAAATACCCGAACTGTGACGAATCCGACAGGACGATGTGCAGGCTGTGCTTCATCGGATTGTAGATGTACAGCGCACGATGCAGACCGGCGCAGTGATTCGCCAGGGCGTAGATTTCGAGTTCGTAGCGTGCGCCGCTGGCGGGGTAGGGGCGGTTCGTCACCCATTGGCCGAACGCATTTTTACCCACCGACCGCACCCGCGCCGTTCGATACAAAAACGCGCCCAGCGTTTGCAAGTCGATGGGGTTGGCGTCGTCATGCTCCCGCACAGACCGCCGCGCCTCGACGGCCTCGGTGAGCGGCATGTCGTCGGCGCTACGCGCACCGAGGTTTGGGCGGAAGAGCGCGATGCCGTCATCTGCCCCTGCGTAACGTGCAGAAAAAAGGTCCGAGTCCGGCTCGTGCCGATGGCGCGCGTCTTC
>CAYSVE010000672.1:0-3524 GCA_964434365.1 uncultured Anaerolineaceae bacterium
CGGGAGCGACGGGCATGGATCGCTCTCAAGGTGTGTTATTCTCACCGCGCAAGAATCCTATGCGGCGGTGATGCGTGTGCTTCTTGAGCAGTAAACATACCTACTCTAAGCCGAGCCAGCGTGCTGCTTCTTGAGATACATCGGTATAAAGGTTTTGAAGGTCTTTTTCGATGTTACCGGGTGGTCTTCCCAACTGGCGCAGGGCAATCGGGTCTGTGCCACTAATCGGCATTTGCCGCACCAGAGTCACGTCCGGCGCGTTCCAGAAATCGGCTGCATTTAGCGGCGGATTGTATGCCTCAACTTCCAGCTCATCATTCGATAACGCTAGGTCGTAGCCCTGCAACGCCTGCATGATCGCGTCTCGGCTACGCCCGCGCAGATGAAACAGGATGAACGGGTCGGCGTCAAGTTGCTCTGCAATGAGGTAGTATACAGCGGCGGCGTGCTTGCAAGGATCACCCCAATCGGGACAGGAACAGGTAAAGTCGATGTCTTTCTTCCTCTGCGGGAACAACGACAACCCCGTGTGCTGGAACACCGCTTCGATGTCGCTGGGCATCTCGCCAGCCAGCAGTTTCGCCGCATAGATTGCCTGTTCCGATAGACTGCCGAATGCCTGTTGCCACTGTTTGTCGTCTAATATACGCAGTTCGATAGCCGTTCGATACTGTCGCCCACGACTGCCACTAACATTGGCATAGACCATACCGTGCGAGATTTCCCGCGACCGCACCGAGCCGTTACGGGCGTAGCGTTTGCCTCGATCCAGGCGACCACCCATTCCCAGGCGTTCCATGACTTCGACCCACTGCTGCCCCCACCACTCGCGCCCGATGTCGCCGCGCTTGCTCTCCGCGCGGATGGGTCCGTGAATGACAATGGCATCCGCCGGGGTTTCATAATCCGCCAACGTCGAGTCGTCTTCGTAGTAATCGTCAAAGTCGTTGTAGTACCAACCCATGCTTAACTCTCCAGTGCATCATGGCGCAACGCGACCAGATCACGCAATTCGTTGTTATCAAGTTCAGAAATCCAGCTTTCCCTGGTGCCAATGACGGACTCCGCCAACGCCTGCTTCTTCTCGATCATCTCGTCAATGCGTTCTTCAAGCGTGCCCAGGCATATGAACTTATGCACCTGCACGTCTTTCGTCTGCCCAATGCGGAAAGCGCGGTCAGTTGCTTGATTCTCGACGGCGGGGTTGTACCAGCGATCAAAGTGGAAAACGTGATTCGCCGCCGTCAGCGTTAAGCCGGTGCCACCTGCCTTCAGTGATAGGATGAACACGGGCGGCCCGTGTGGTGACTGAAAGCGCCTGACCATTTCATCACGATGTGTCGACGCTGTGCCGCCGTGCAGAAACAGCACTTCATCGACCAGATACTCGCGCAGATGCGTTTGCAGCATGTCGCCCATTTCCGCGTATTGGGTGAAGATCAGCAGGCGTTCGCTGTTGTCGTGGATTTCGTCGATCATCTCGGTCAGGCGATCCAGCTTGCCGCTGCGCTCCGGTAGGGGCGCGGAAGACCCTTCTTTCAGGAAATGCGCCGGATGGTTGCAAATCTGCTTGAGTTGAGTCAGCATCCGCAGGATGTTGCCACGCCGCGCCATATCTTCGTCCGCCGATTCAACAGTCTCCATTGCCTCACGCACTGCCGCTTCATAAAGCGTGACCTGTTCCGGTGTCATGGTGCAGTAAACTTTGTTCTCAAACTTGTCTGGTAAATCCTGGATGATGGACGCATCCGTTTTGACACGACGCAGAATAAACGGCGCGGTGAGCTTCTTCAGCGATGTTGATGCCTGCGGGTCGCCGAAGCGCTCGATAGGCGTGGCGAAGTTCGACTTGAACGCCTTCTGTGAACCGAGATAACCGGGATTGAGGTATTGGAAGATCGACCATAATTCTGTCAGGCGATTTTCGACAGGTGTGCCAGTCAGGGTGAGCTTGAAATCTGCCGGGATACTGCGTGCTGCCTGTGCCTGTTTGGTGGATGGGTTCTTGATGTTCTGCGCTTCATCCAGCACCATATCCGACCATTCGACCTGCTGGAACGTTTCAAGATCACGCCGTAACAGGGCGTAACTTGTCAGCACCACATCGACATCTGCCACCGCCTTGACGAACGCTTCCTCCTGCAAACGATCTGCGCCATGATGTGCCATTACCTTGAGCGTCGGCGCGAACTTGCGAATCTCGTGCCGCCAGTTGCCGACGACGGATGTTGGGCAGTCAAGCAGCGCCGGGTTCTTCACGTCAAGCTGTTCGCGCTCGTGCAGCCAGACGGTAATGGTCTGAAGGGTCTTTCCAAGCCCCATATCGTCAGCGAGACACGCCCCTAAACCCATCTGTCGCATCTGTGCCAGCCAGCCGAAACCGCGCAGTTGGTAGGGGCGTAGTGTCGCCTGTAAACCATCGGGGGGTGGCGGCGCGGGTGTCTGTTCGGGATTGTAAAGCCGGTCGAACACATCTTCGAGCCAGCCTTCGATTTCCGTACTCTCGACTTGGATACGATCGACTGCGGTTTCAGACGCCTGAGTTTTGAGGGCTTCTTCCAGCGTCATATCGCCGTTTTGCGCCTGCTCGAAAAAGTTCATCGCCGCCTCGATCTGGTCAGGATCGAGCGCGACCCATTCGCCTTTGTAGCGCACAAGCGGCTGTTTTAGTTCGACCAGTGCCTCAAATTCATCGCGGCTGATAGCTTCCCCGCCGAGTGATAGCTGCCATTCATAGCGCAGGATCGAATCGCGTGTGAGGATGCCCGTTGGCTCGTTGGTCTGCCCCTTGATCTTCGCCTTTGCACGGATGCGGGCGCGGCGTCCCCACCAGTTCGGAACAAGCACCGCGAAGCCGCTGGTTTCCAGCAGGGGCAGGGCTTCTGTAAGGAAGTGATAGACTTCTTCGCGTGACAGCATAACGCCTGTCGGTTTTGCTTGCCGCAGGCTGCGCTCGATTGGCTCGAACATACGCGATGCCATTCCCAAACCCGCCAGCAGCTTCTCCTGCGGACGGTGAAAGCGATATTCCAGGTAATCGAGATTCGCCGACCCGGTAGACCAGACCTCTTGCGCTTCGACCAGCAAGCTCGGATCGTCATTGGCTTGCAGCAGGTAATCAATTTGCCAGTCGTCGCGGTTCGGTTGAGGCTCGCGCAGCCGGAAGCAAATCTTGAAGTTGCCGCCCTGCTCCCCGAATGCCTGCCAGGTTTGCCACGCCTCGTAGAGCTTTTGGTTGGCTTTCGCTGTGCCCTTGACGAAAAACTCATGCCCGGTCAATGCCCGCAACCAGGGATTTTTGGGTGCTCGACGCGATGAATAACACTCAAAAATGAATGTGGCGATTACAAAATCAAGAAAATGGGTAATAAGGGCCGCTGGCACAGGTGGATTTTCGATATCTTCTGCGATTGCACGGCAGAGCATCGGCATCGCCCGTGACATCTGTTGAACCAGGGTGGGGTCGGGGCGTGGCTCCCAGTAGGGGCGGTACTGCTTGCCCTCGTGTGTGAGCGCCCGGATGT
>CAYSVE010000673.1:0-3518 GCA_964434365.1 uncultured Anaerolineaceae bacterium
ATGGGCATCCTAACCAACTTCGTCTGTTGGATAATTTTCGGTCAGTGGCTTAGTGTATTGCAACTTTGCGAATGCCATTGCGTATAGGTCAATAATGACAGTAACAGCACAAAGGCGATTCGCAATGCATCAGCTTCTATTCTTTGGGTTGCTCGTGGGTGTCATCACCGGGTTCTTGCCGTGGTGGCTCCTGTTTGCGGCCTTCTTCATCGCACCGTGGGGTGGGCATAAGGGCTTCTGTGGACCATCGGCAATGTTCATCGATGAGGGTGATGGTCGTAAGGAAAAACCCAAGCGCGAGTACTTCGAAACGGCGGATGGTGACATGTTGCAGGTGCGCGAATCGACAGACTAGCGAACGGCACAGCATCGCCGTAGAGTGACAGACCGGTCGGCGGTATAATTGGGGCATTTCTTGCCGACCGGGGCCTCACATGCGCCGCACTGTCCTTCTTACGATCGCAATCGCTGGTACCCTGGCCTGTTCACTGGTCACTACCCCACCCTCTACACCGACGGCTCCGCCGCCATCGAATACCCCACCCCCCTCACGCACACCCAACCTGCCGACCCTGATCCCAACACCAACCACCCTCAGCACTGTCACGCCGATTTTTGGTATCAGCACGCCGCGCCCGTTCACGGCGGTGCCCGTCGTGCCGAACAGCAACAGTGGCGCAATCATCACGAATAACCCGAATGCATCATCACCGTCGAGTGGTGGCGGTATCGCTCCGGTCGGTGTCCGTGAGACGCCGGTCAACGGTGGTGTGGGTAGCGGCACGGGGAGCATCGGCAGTGGGTCGAGTGGGCAAACACGGGTAATCACCGCCGTACCCCCGGCGCAAATCGATGCAGCGGCGGTTGCGCTCACGCCTACACCGGGCCGTATCACCGAGCAGTTCGAGGCCGAGGTGGGGTCGAATAGCCGCCTCGTGTTGGACCTCGACGCCGAAATCAATGGCGGCAACGTGGTGGTGTGGGTGTCATCGGAGGATGGTGTGCTGATTTGGCTCGCTGAGTTTGCCGAAAGCATCGATGCGGAAATCGAGGTAGATGTACCGGGCGGTGGTGTGTACGTTGTTTCTACATTCGCGGTGGGTCTGCGAGGGAACTATGCACTGGCCTATGGGGTGCGCGGCTTATAAACAAGCCGTAAACGTAGCCACAAATTAAGATGCCCTGCCGCAGAATTGACGCACAGTATGCTATACTACTCATACAGAGATAGAGAGTAGATGTGCCCCAACCATGAGTCAACACGACGAAACTGGAGTAACTGTGATGTCAGCCGACGATCCTAAGGACACTCAGCCGAAGCCGCCGTTACCTACGACCCAACGGTTGCCGCCCCAACGTGCGCCGATGTTGAACACGGGCCGCCTGGGCATTCGCCGAGTGTTGCCGTGGGTCGTCGAACTTCGGATTTCTGGCACACCGAACACCATACAGTTGCAGGTTCGCGAGACGATGATTGTCGGGCGGGGTCTCTCCAACGACCCAGACCGGCCCATCGTCGATATGACACCCTACGGCGGCCTGAAGAAGGGCGTTTCTCGGCAGCACGCGGCCATTCTGGCGCGCAAGCAGTTCCTCACTATTCGCGATTTGAACAGCACCAACGGCACGCGCCTCAACGGTTTTCGTTTGGACCCACACCAGGATGTGCCGATCGAACACGGCGACGAAATCGTGTTCGGCGAGTTGAAGGTGCAGGTGCAATATGCGGTGCTCCCACCGGAGACAAACCGCGAACTCAGCGATGACCTCGACGACACCAATGCCACGGTGCCGTTGGGCGAGGGGCGCGAGGTGCTCGTCGTAGAAGATGATGCCGACGTGGCGATGGCCTACTCCATGATGTTGCAGCACTACGGCTACCGCGTCACCACGGCGGATAACCCCGCCGAAATTTTGGAGCGGCTGGGGAAGCGCCAACCAGATGCAGTCGTGCTCGATTTGATCCTCGATGGCTTCGGTGGCCTGGACCTCGTGCACCTGTTGACGCAGGAAACCAAGGGGAAGGTGCCGCTACTCGTAGTAAGTGGGATGACCGCCGGGCATCACCGGCAAAAGGCGCTCGATGCCGGGGCGACAGCCTTCCTCGGTAAACCGGTGCGCGTCGATGACCTTGTGGCGAAGGTCAACGAATTGATTATGACCCCGCGCAGCTCCTAGCGCGCCCGCCAACCCCGGAGTCCGGCAGTTGTAACCGGACTCCTACCTTGACACCCCCACCTCCCACTGCTAATATCATCGCTCGACTAGCGTCTACAACCAGCGCGCACCCTCATTTTTACGATGAGGCACTGCCTGCTGACTGATTAGACATGGCGAAAGTGCTCCGCGTGCGGGGTGGCTCGTCATCCTGGGTAGGGACAATAGTGGCGTCAAATTCTGTTTGAACGCCTTTTTGCTTGCCCGTTAACAGTCAGGGTGCGGCGAGTTGTTACCAAGCAAGACAATCGGTTCATTTCGGAGTACTTTATGCCAACCATCAACCAGTTGGTGCGTAAAGGGCGCAAAAGCAAGAGCAAGAAGAATACAGCGCCCGCACTACAATATACGCTAAACGCGTTTAGCCAACGGCGAACGCGGCGGCGTAAGGGTGCCCCGCAGAAGCGTGGGGTTTGCACCCAGGTTAAGACGATGACCCCCAAGAAGCCGAACTCCGCATTGCGGAAGGTGGCGCGTGTGCGCCTCACCAACGGCATCGAGGTCACGGCTTACATCCCTGGCGAGGGCCACAAATTGCAAGAGCACAGTGTCGTGCTCGTGCGCGGTGGCCGCGTGAAGGACCTCCCGGGTGTGCGCTACCACATCGTGCGTGGCACGTTGGATGCCGGCGGTGTTGCCAACCGCCAGCAGGGGCGCAGCAAATACGGGACCAAGCGTCCGAAGGAGTAGGGATATGTCCAGAAGAAATCGTGCACCGCGCCGTGATGTTGTGCCGGATGCCAAGTACAACAACGTCCATATTGCGATGTTCATCAACAGGATGATGTACGGTGGTAAGAAGAGCACCGCGCAGCGGTTGATGTATCAGGCGCTGGACATGATCGAACAAGATACGAAGCAGAACCCGGTAGAGGTGTTCGAAACTGCCCTGCGCAACGTCACCCCTGCCGTCGAGGTGAAGCCCCGCCGTGTGGGCGGCAGCACCTATCAGGTTCCCACCGAAGTCGAGCCGCACCGTGCAACCACGTTGGGCATGCGTTGGCTGCTCGAAAATGCCCGCAAGGGCAGCGGGCGCGGTATGGCCGAAAAGCTCGCTCGCGAGCTAACCGAAGCCTATAACGGCCAGGGTAACTCTGTAAAGAAGAAGGACGACACCCACCGTATGGCGGAGGCCAACCGCGCGTTTGCGCACTTCAGCCGTTAGGCGCGTACACAGGCTAGGTGGCCTGTTCGGCAACTGGGACAAAGCTAGGACAGAAAGAAAGACATGGCTAAGAAACTACCAAAGTTCGAACTCGAAAAGGTCCGCAATATCGGTATTATCGCGCACATTGATGCCG